>NZ_RYDO01000009.1:0-145255 GCF_003984855.1 Flavobacterium sp. GSP6 | reverse complement strand
AATTTTGCGGACTTGTTTCATAGGCTAAAATTAAGATTATTTCTTAACTTAATGTGATGGCTAAGTTAGCATGTCCACTGTGATGAATCTAAAACGTATTATAATTCAGAATATATTGAGATAAAACAAACTCCAATTTCTGAATTAGATTTAGATACTGATACTTTTAATCTATTAAAAGGTGTTAATTATGAATAAATATCAAAAAATTTACGAGAATATTAAGTTTTGTTTTGACCAATTGTGGACTTTTAAATATAGAGGTGATGAAACAATAGAAATCATTACACCATATTCAACAACTTCAAATAAATTTGTTTCTTTATTTCTAACTAAAAGAGAGAATAAGTTTATTGTAACCGATGGTGGTTTATTAAATTCAGAAGTATATGAATCCAAAGTTGATTATGATAATCAATGTTTATTAAAAATACTTTATCATTTTGAAAATCATTACCAAATAAAAACAACAATTGACAAAAAAGGTTACAAGCATTATTATAAAACCACGACAAGTGAAATGTTAATTCCTAACTTAATATATGATATGGCACAATTTATCTCAATGTGCGTGTCATCCGCTACGGTGGAGTTTGATGATTTACAAGAAAAAGAAGAAAAGGAAACATTCCGTAAAAATGCTAATGCGTTTCTTGAATCAATAGTAAGTAAAGATGATAGAAAATTTGGAGCTTATTTAGATAAAGAAAATTATAGAACGGTTAGATTTAGTGCAATTATTGAAAGAAGAAGTCGATTGTCTTTGATTAGTTATGTTACTGGTTCGAATATTACAAATTACGCTAATAGTATTGCAAGAACAAATTTAAACTTTGAAATTGCCTCATCTTCTAAATACAGTTCATATATTGATAATAAAATTGTATTAATGAATGATAATGCAGATGGATATGTGCCAAAATCCCTATATAATCAAATAAATATTCTTAAACAAAATACAAACGATGAAGAACCAATAAAATGGTCTGAAAAGGAAAAATTAAAAAAACTATTAAACCCAAATTCCGCATTAGAAAATAATTCTTAAATTTTGGATTAAAATCCTAATTCTTAGTATTAACAGAGCTATGCAATTCGATTTGAAATCAACGGAGAATCGCTGGGTGAAAAAAATGCTACAGTTTCACTGGAAGAGGTAATAACTCCTATATTTGGGTTAACTTCCTTTTCTATGACCAAACTTTTTACAGAAGTAAATGCGTCCTTTTATAATATTAAATCAAGAAATTTTCAGCATGTTTATTCCAGTCAAATTTTTCTAATTCAAAAAGTATTATTTCTTGAATTGATTTGGTCGTAGGGTCGTCTCCAAACCAAATCAATATAATTGAACTCCCATCAAATTGATTATTTTTATCATTAATCGATTCACCTGTTAACCAAACTGAATACGTAAAAGGTTTTAGTTCAGTTTCTGACTTTAGAATATTAATCTGTTTGTAAACAGCTTTTCTTTCTCCCCATTCCCTTGGATATGAAGTTCTTTTTAAGATTTCCTTATTTATTTCTTCATCTGGTTCACCTAAAATAAGCCCAGAATACGTAGGAGTCATATGGAAACCCTCGATGGTCAGTTTCATCCCGTTACTAAGAGTAATTGTAAATTTTGTCATATTTATATCTTTATATATAAATATCATTTAAAACCAATTACGACCAATTAGGTAATTACTTTTGTTTTTAAATCACTGGAATTGCTTTTGTTTTAATATCAACAAACTGCCCTAGTTTTTTTAGATAAATTTCAGTCGTAGAAATTGAAGTATGTCGGTTAGCCTTCATAATTTCAGATAGAGTCCATCCGTTTAAATATTTTCTAATATTTGAGGTGTGTTTAAAAGAATACAAGTCATAACCCTTATCGTTAAGTTCCAATTTTTTCAGAGTTGAGATAAGTTTGTTGTACGGTGTGTTTTCACCCACTCTCTTTTCACCTACTATATTCGTTGTACTACCCGTAAGGAAGTAATCACTTGGATACTGGTTTAGATTTAATTGTTCTAAAAACGGTTTAAAACTTTCGTTAATTTCGATTATTTCCTTTTCGTTATTTGTCGTTACTTTTTTTACTGATGCTGGAATTGTGATGGAATTTTTGCTCAATTCGACATTTTGCACTTTCAATCCTCTTATTTCATTTGGTCTCAAACAGGTATAGTATATCATACGACAGAAAAAGGCACAGTATTTATCATTAACATCCAAATAATTAAGTATAGTGCCTAAATCTTCGTCACTAAATGGAACATGTTGCTCTTTAGTTTCTTTGTAGCTCTTAATTTTTGAATCAAAACCCGCAAATGGATTTGTTTTGATTAATTCTAACTGAATACAAACATTAAAGAATGTACTAAAAATACGTTTAGCACTTTTTACACTTCCTTGACCATAAGTTGCATCATTAATCTTAGACTTAATAAAACTCTGAAGGTTTTTAGTTGTAATTTCTGAAACCATTATATCTGGATAAAATGCACTTAATGCGTTAAGCTTGCTCATGTATGTTCCAACAGTTTTGGTGCGACTCTGATGCCGTACATGATAATCTTTGAATAAAATAATAGCTTTAGAAAGCGAACATGTTTCTTTTATTCTGTCGGCCACCCATTGAGTTTCATTATTAGGGTTGTATCCATTTGCTAAATCCTGTTTGATGCTCTCTAAAAGCACTTGAGCTTGCAATTCTTTTTCAGAAGCATCTTTTATTCTGTTTAAGTCGCCTTTTACTCTAATTTGTTTACCTTCATAAGTGTAATTCACATACCAAATATTTTTAGCAAGTTCTTTCAATTTTGAACTACCTTTTGGAACAGATGTTATTACTTTTCCTGTGTATAATTTTGGTGTTGTGTACTTACCCATACCTTATAATTTATATTACAAAAATACGTTTTGTTTGGGTAAATTAGCACTTTTTTAGCACTTTTATTTTTAAAATAATTGTATTTTACTGTAAAACACCACATTATAGATTCTCATAGAGAATCCGATATTCTCCACAAAACAAAACCGTAAAATCTTTTAATTAAGAGTTTACGGTTTTTTATTTTTAGAAATTATCTGATTACTTTTTAAGACTGCTAAAAACTATTTTGGATATTCAATTTTTCCTACTTGTCGCATCACGCGTACAATTTTAGCTTTTCGCCTGTTGATATACGTGGAAGAACTAGTCGCCGAATATTTTCTTGGATTGGGTAATATCGCGGCTATTCCTGCAGCCTGGATTAGTGTTAAACTGGAAGCATCTTTTCGATACCAATGTTCAGTGGCTGCTTGAGCTCCATAGACACCATTTCCCATTTCGATACTGTTCAAGTAGACTTCCATAATGCGTTCCTTTCCCCAAATGATTTCAATCAGAAGAGTGAAATATGCTTCAAGTCCTTTTCTCAAATAACTGCGGCCTTGCCAAAGAAATACGTTTTTGGCCGTTTGTTGTGATATTGTGCTTCCTCCTTTTATTCTTCGGCCTCGTTCATTGCTTTTATACGCTTTTTGCATGGCTACAAAATCAAAACCATTATGTTTCAGGAACGTTCCATCTTCACTGGCAATCACGGCTTTTTGAAGATTCATCGAGATGTTTTCAATAGGTTCCCAGTCGTGGCTGAAGAAAACTTCTTTTCCTGCAGTTTTATTTTCAATTGCACGAATCACCATTAATGGGGTAAACGGAACGGGTACAAATTTAAAAAATACCACAAAAAATAAAGAGAGTCCGATGAACCACAACAATATTTTGAATAAAAAACGAATTAGTTTGCTCATAAAAGAGGTTGTTTCTTTTTTAATGGGTTGTTTTGATTTCCTGGGTGCTATTTTCGTTGCCATTATACTAAATCTGCTAATTCTGTTCCAATTAAACTCCCTATTGCCACTCCCATTCCACCCAATCGTACACCGCAATAGACATTATCTGACAGTTGTGAAACGATAGGACTTTTGCTGTTACCAACACCCATAATGCCGCTCCAACGGTGCGCAATTTGGAAATCCTGATTCGGCAAAATTACTTCTTTTAATAATTGTTCCAATTTATTTTGGACAATTTCTGTTTGTCCAAATTCAGTTGTATTTTCCGTTTCAAAATCCAGATTTCTTCCTCCGCCCAGTAGTATTCTATCGCCAATATTCCTAAAATAATAATACCCTCTATCCAAGTGAAAAGTTCCTTTTATATTTAAGTTTTTGATAGGCTCCGTAATTAAAACTTGTGCTCTGGCCGGTTTAACCGCACCATTTGTCAATGTATTAGCAAAACCATTTGTTGCAAACAGTATTTTCTGGGTACTAAAACTAAAATCAGCAAGTGCCACTTCCACTTTATTCCCGTTGTCGAAATAGGAGGTAACGGTTTGTTGATTCAGGATTAAAATATTTTTAGAAACCGCTTCTTTCAACAACGCCTGCATCATATTTCCGGTATCTATTTGTGCTTCAAACGGATTGAAAACTAAATATTCCTCTATCCCGCTAAACCCAAAACAGTTTACTTCCATGGCGAAAACATCGGCTTTGAAAAGTGGTCTTAAGATTTCATTGATAAATGGTAATTTTCCAGCACATTCATTATAGCTACTTTCATCTGCTTTTAAAAACAACTCATATCCGCCGTACGGTTTAAAATCTATCGTGTCATCACCCAATCTTTTTCGCAACAACTGCAAGCCTTGCCACCGTTTTTGAACGAGATGAATGACTTCCTCTTCCGAGTGGGATTTTAAATCATCGATGATTTCTGAGAGACTTCCAAAACAAGCAAAACCGGCATTTTTAGTACTCGCGCCCTGCGGCAACATTCCTTTTTCCAACACTAGAATTTTGCTTTCAGGGAATCTTTCGCGCAAGCGTAATGCAGCATGTAAGCCCACAATACCGCTTCCTACGATGGTATAATTTACATCAGTAAACCAGTTTTTCAACTCCCAATAGCTCAAATCCATGTTTAAATATTTTTATAAAAATAATAATTTTTTGGAGCTAATACCGCTATCCGTTCTAAATAAATTCACTGAACTCCAATTAAAATAAAAGTAGTGTGAAGTAATCTTTTATTTTTTAAAGAAAAAAACAAAGGGATTTCCACTTTTATCGGGGCTAAAAAACAAGTATTAAAAACAAAAAAACATCAAATTAAATTGGCTAATTTTAGCATTCGAAAAAATAAATTATTAAAATGAACAAATTCCTATTTATACCTTTATTAATGATGAGTTTAAATGCTATGGCACAAAATGTAATGACTCCAGAACTGCTCTGGAAACTAGGAAGAGTAACCCCTTTAGGCATTTCCAAAGATGGAAAAAATGTAGTGTATAAAGTAACAACTCCTTCTGTTCAAGAAAATAAATCGGATACAAAATTCTACACTTTACCCGTAAATGGCGGAAATCCAACCGAAGTAAAAGATACCGCAGCCCTGTTAAAAGATAAAAACAGTTCTCCTGACGGGAAATATATCGTTTACAATGAAGAAGTAAAAATGGAGAACGTTCATGGAAAAGATTTTTATCCAGAATTAGTAAAATCAGATGTTCAAATCTATGACGGATTGAATTATCGTCATTGGGATACCTGGAATGAAGGCAAATACAACCATGTTTTTTATAAAGAAAACAAAGAAGGCGCCATGGGAATTGACATTCTGAAAGGCGAAAATTTCGACAGCCCACAAAAACCTTTTGGTGGTGATGAAGATTACATTTGGTCGCCAGACAGCAAAAGTATTCTGTACGTAAGCAAGAAAAAAGCAGGAACTGACTATGCTCTTTCTACCAACACCAATATCTATGAATACAACCTGAAAACTGGGAAAACCAGCAATAGAACGGAAGAAAACCTTGGATATGATACCGCTCCACAATTTTCTCCAACCGGAAATTTGACTTGGTTGCAAATGAAACGAGATGGGTATGAGGCAGATAAAAACGACCTGATAGTTAGTTTCAAAGGAATGAAAATGAACTTAACGGCCAATTGGGATGGAACAGTAGACAATTTCATCTGGAGTAGTGACGGGGAAAAAATATTTTTTGTTGCCCCTGTAGACGGAACAAAGCAGTTGTTTGAAGTTAATTTTCCTGGTCTGACCAATCCAGAAGCTTCGGGAGCAATTACCGTTCGCCAAGTCACCAATGGAGAATTTGATGTCAATGATTTAGTTGGGTTTTCCGGTGATAATATCATTGTAACGAGAACCGACATGAATCATGCGGCAGAACTTTTTTCTTATAATCTGAAGAAAAAGACTTGGAAACAACTGTCTAATGTCAATACTACAATTTATAATTCTTTGGCGCTAAGCAAAACCGAAAGAAGATATGTTACGACAACAGATGGCAAAAAAATGTTAGTTTGGGTGGTTCTTCCTCCTAATTTTGATGCTTCAAAAAAATACCCAACGCTTTTGTATTGTCAAGGCGGACCTCAATCTCCATTGACACAATTTTATTCCTTCCGATGGAATTTACAACTGATGGCTGCCAACGGCTATATTGTTGTGGCTCCTAACCGTCGTGGAATGCAAGGTCATGGCGTGGAATGGAATGAGCAAATCAGCAAAGATTGGGGCGGACAAGTAATTGATGACTACCTGTCAGCGATTGATGCTGTTGCTAAGGAAAAATATGTTGACGCCACTCGTTTAGGATGCGTTGGTGCCAGTTACGGCGGGTATTCTGTTTTCTATCTGGCCGGAATGCACAACAACCGATTCAAAACCTTCATTGCCCATGATGGTGTTTTTAACACCCAAAGCATGTTTGGAACTACCGAAGAAGTTTTCTTCAGCAATTGGGATTTTGGCGGTGCGTACTGGGAAAAAGACAATGCTGTAGCGCAAAAAACCTACACGACATTCAACCCAATGACTCTGGTAGAGAAATGGAACAAACCTATTTTAATTATTCAAGGCGGAAAAGATTTTCGTGTACCAATAGGACAAGGACAGGAAGCGTTCCAAGCAGCACAATTACGAGGAATAAAAAGTAGATTTTTGTATTTCCCGGAAGAAAATCACTGGGTACTAAAACCTCAAAATGCGCAGGTTTGGCAAGGTGAATTTTTCAAATGGCTCAAAGAAACCTTGTAGAAATCATTTTAAAAATAGGAAGCCTCACTTTTTCGTGGGGTTTTTTGTTTGTGTCAAAATATTTTGAATACCTTAACTTTAAATAATTTTGTAATTTTTATCTTTGAAAAATGAATAACAAAAAAAGTTATATTCCGATAAAAGTTTTCCTGAGTTATCTGGTTTTGGCGGTGCTTTTTGCCAGTGTGGGCTGGTTTTTATACTCCGAGAACAAGAATTTTTCAAAAACCGAAGAAAGAATTACCGAGGAAAGCAATACTATTTTACGGGTTAGCAACTTGCTCTCTGATACGTATGAAACGGAAAATTTAGCTCGAATAGCCATTCAATCAGAATCAGAAAAAAATTTTAACAACTATATGAAGAAAAATATGCTGTTAAAAGCAGAAATTGATTCCTTGAAATTGTTTGTCTCCACACCACACCAAATCACTTTACTAGACAGTGTCAAGCAATTGCTATCTAAGAAAACGATAAATATTCAGCAACTTAAACTTATTAAAAATAAAACTGAAAATGAAGATGCGGTGGACGACGCGATTGGTGATTTGACTAAAATGGAGTCTTCCTTGCGGAAACTGGAATTAGAAGATTTTGTAAAAGATCCCGCCAGAATGGGAATTTATCAACGAAATGTCCTTCAGAAATATGTTGCCTACTTAAATCAAAACATTCCGGATGATAGTACCAATACGTTAAGTAAAAAAGCAACCGATTCTATTTTGACGGTTTCTAAAAATTTATTAAATGAGGTAAAAAGAGAAACATCCCAAAAGAAAAAATTATTGAATTTTGAGGAAAATAAATTATTGCAAAATGAACTTTCAATCTCTGACCAGCTAAGAAAAGTCCTTAACACTATAGAACGGGAAATTATAATAAACACCACAAAAAACTATTCGGATAGAGAGAATTCCTTAGCAAAAACGAATCAAATTGTAACCTCTGCGGCTATAATTGGATTATTGCTTACTTTGTTTTTTTTGATTATAATTCTAAATGATTACTCAAAAACCCAATCCTATAAGAAACAATTGGAGGAGGCAAATCTAAAATCCAAAAAATTACTTATTAGTCGGGAGCAACTCATTGCAACTGTAAGCCACGACCTGAAAACCCCTTTAAGCACGATTATTGGCTATACGGAATTATTGGGAAATTCCGATTTAAGCAGTAAACAATGCTATTACACCAAGAACATCAAAGGTTCCTCCGATTATATTTCACAATTGGTTCAGGATCTATTGGATTTTACTCAAATTGAAGCTGGGAAAATCACGATAGAAAAAATCCCGTTTTCGCTGTACGAGATGATTTATGAAGTGGCAAATAGCATTCAATCCGTTTATGCACAAAAACCAATTCAACTGATTGTTGAAATTGACCCTAATCTCGAAAAAAAAATCATTGGGGATCCTTTTCGTTTAAGACAAATAGTATCAAACCTTATTGGAAATGCGTTCAAGTTTACTGAAAAAGGATTCATAAAAATTAGTGTTGAAATCTACTTGGAAACACAATTGATAGCGATACAAATAGAAGATTCCGGGATTGGAATAGCAGAAAAAAACCAAGAACTCATTTTTGAGGAATTCATTCAAGCCGATAAGAATATAGAGAAAAAATATGGCGGGACAGGATTAGGACTTACCATTTCTAAAAAAATGACAGCGATTCTAGGCGGTGCTTTGCATTTGAAAAGTGAATTAGGAAAGGGAAGTTTGTTTACAATCCAAATTCCCTTACTTTTTGATGTCACGGTTTCCGAAAAACAGACTACTGCGAATCCGTCAAAAAAGCATTATAGAGCCATACTGATAGATGACGATGAAAGCTTGTTGAAATTAACAACTGAAGTTTTAAAACAAAACCAATATATTGTATTCCCTTTTGCTAGTGCAAAAGAAGCTCTTGATGCGCTATCAAATATTACCTTTGATTTGATTATCACCGATATTCAAATGCCAGTTATGGACGGGTTTTTATTTTTGAAAGAACTCATAGATAATCCCAAATACGAGTATGAAAAACAACCTGTAATAGCGGTCACCGGAAGAAATGATTTAAATCTGGACAACTACACAACCGCAGGATTTACCACTGTAATCAGCAAGCCCTATTCTCCTAATATACTGCTTAAAACACTACAGTCTATTTTGAACAATGACGCAGTTCCCTTTGAAGGAATTCTAAAAAGCAAGCAAACTAAGGGGGAAAGGCCTTATTCATTAAAAGTCTTGAACGCTTTTTTATCTAATGATATAGTTGCTTTAAAAGAAGTGTTACTCTCATTTATGAAAAGTACAGCAGAGAATTTAGAAAATTTAGATCGGTCAGTTTCAAACATTGATTTTATGGAGATTAAGAATACAGCTCATAAAATGGGGCCCATGTTCAAGCAAATTTGCGCCTCAGAAATTAGTGTTATTCTAGATGTATTAGAGCAAAAAAACTTAACACTTGAAGAAATAACCATGGCTTCAATTAATTTGAAGCTCAAAATAACAGATCTTTTTGTCCTGTTAGAAAAGGAATTAAACTAATTGATATTGTATAATTTTAATTTATTATACAGTGTTTTTCTGTTGATTTTCAATAATTTAGCAGCTTCTGTTTTGTTGTTATTGGTTTTAGCTAAAGCTTCCTGAATGACTTCTTTTTCGTTTTGAGACAAAGACAGATCAGAGGTGTCTAGGTTTTCATTTTGAAAAAATTCTGTGGGTAGTGCTGATTTTTCAATGAAATCTCCTTGTGACAAGAGCGTGGCCCTTTTGATGCAATTTTGAAGCTCACGCAGATTTCCCGGCCATCTGTAGTTTTGAAAAATTGTAACTACTTCAGCAGAAAGCCCAATGATTTTTTTGTTTAATTCCTGATTTGATTTTTCAAGAAAAAAATCAGAAAAGAGCATCAAATCTTCGTCACGATCTACCAAAGAGGGGGAATGTATAGAGAACTCATTTATTCTATGGTACAAATCCTCTCTGAATGTCCCATTTTTGACTGCTTCCCGTAAGTCTTCGTTTGTGGCGGTGATGATTCTGATGTCTACATCAATTTCTTTATTGCTTCCTACAGGCTTAATTTTTCTTTCTTGGAGTGCTCTCAATAGTTGGATTTGATTCTCATAGGAAAGATTCCCTATTTCGTCAAGAAATAATGTACCTCTGTTTGCTGCCTCGAAAAATCCAATTTTATCATTTATGGCTCCCGTAAAAGATCCTTTTACATGGCCAAAAAACTCACTTGCAGCTAATTCTTTTGGGATCGATCCACAGTCTACGGCAATGAAATTATTGTTTGTTCTGGAACTGTTCTGGTGAATGCCTTTGGCAATAACTTCCTTTCCCGTTCCGCTTTCGCCGATGATTAAAACTGACATATTTGTTGGGCTGACGAGTTGGATATATTCTGCCAGTTTTTGAGATGCTTTTGAGATCCCCTTCACAAATTCACTAGTCGGTTTTTTATTTTTTTTATTGTCAGTTTTAGGTTCAGAAATTACTTTATCAGAATTAGTGTGCGTTTCCATTTGAAGAGAATTTTGAATAACCAATAAAACTTCTTCGGGATTGAATGGTTTAGAAATATAATCTGCCGCCCCATTTTTCATGGCTTTTACAGCAGTATTCACATCAGAATATCCCGTCATTAAGAGGACGGGAACATTAGGATGGGTACTCTTGATTTCTGACATAAGTTTAATTCCATCATAATTTGGAAGTCGTAAATCCGTAATGATGAGGTCAAATTCATTGTTTTTGATTTGAGATTTTGCTTCTTCAGCTGAAAATGTAGCCGTTACTTCATAATCGTTTTTTACCAGAAATTTTTCTAATAATTTACAAAAAGCAACATCATCTTCAATCAATAAAATTTTAGCCATTGTATTTTAACTTTATGGCTAAAATAAAGGTATTAAATTTGTATTTAGCTAATTTTTTGCAAAAAAAGAGAGACTGTTAAAACAATCTCTCTTTTTAAACAAAAACTCACCTAAATTATTTATTTATCCAGTTTCCTTCAGCATCCGCATAAACAGTAGCATTCTGGTCTCCAACTGTAATTTCTAGTTTGTATTCTTTATTTTTATTGATGTATGCTTTTTCCAGAATTGCTCCGGGATATGCTTTTTCCATAGCTGTTTTTATTGCTTGAGGAACGGCTTCTGCTTGTACTTCAGTATATTCTTCTTGTAGTAAAACCGATTGATTTTGTGGGTTTTGAACGGGAAGTATTGTTGCAAATGCGGACATGCTTCCTAAAATAATTGCTGCTGATAAAATTAACTTTTTCATAGTGTTTTTTTTAAATTGTTATTGTTTTGATGCTTTATTTTTGAATCCATTTCCCAGTTTCATCTGCAAAAAGAATAACTTTTTTCGCTGCTGCAGTCACTTCTAATTTATACTCTTTGTTAGCATTTACGTGTGCTTTGTCCAGAACAGCGTCTGGATGTGCTGCTAGTAAAGCGGTTTTAATAGCATCCGGAACATTTTCTACTTGTACCTCTACATATTCCTCTTGAATGGATAGCGTTTGTACTAGTTCATTTGAAGTTGGAACTGTAGTGGCAAATGCTGTCATACTTCCTAAAATAATTGCTGCTGATAAAATTAACTTTTTCATAGTGTTTTTTTTTAAATTGTTATTGTTTTAATGCTTTATTTTTGAATCCATTTCCCAGTAGCATCTGCAAAAAGATTTCCTTTTTTGTCCCCAACAGTCACATCCAGTTTATATTCTTTATTTGCATTTGTATATGCTTTGTCTAGAATTGCATCTGGGTAAGCCGTTTTTAACGCTTTTGTTACAGCTTCCGGCACTTCTTCATTTTTCACTTCAATATATTCTTCTTGAATTGAGGCTGTTTTTGCTGGTGTAGTTGTTGTTTGAGCTGTAGTTGTATATGTTGAAAAACTCGCTATTACAATTGCTGCTGATACCATTAACTTTTTCATACTGTTTTATTTATAGATTATTATTGTTACTTATTATTGTTCAAGTAATTGAAATAATTGTACCAGAGTTATAAAGGAAGGCGCTGTGTCATTAAATATCTGTAATAGAGGTGTTTAATGAAATATGTTTTTTTTTAATAAGGAGAAATGTGGGTAAAACGTAGCGTGTTGTGGGTATAAATTACCCGCTTTGTTTTTTTGTAGTGGTTCTAAACAAAAAAACCTTGCATCGCTGCAAGGTTTTTTATTATAGATATGTAAATCTGCTATTCTGGGTCGTTCATTTTGAACGTATCCATAAAAGCGGTTGTGTAATCACCTGCAATATAGCGAGGATCATCCATCAACTGTCTGTGAAAAGGAATGGTAGTTTTTATTCCTTCAATCACAAATTCGTCTAAGGCTCTTCTCATTTTACTAATTGCTTCTTCACGAGTTTGTGCAGTAGTAATTAACTTTGCAATCATAGAATCGTAATTTGGCGGAATTGTATATCCTGAATAAACGTGAGTGTCTAAACGAACACCATGTCCACCGGGCATGTGAAGTGTTGTAATTTTTCCTGGAGAAGGACGGAAATCATTATAAGGATCTTCTGCATTAATTCTACATTCGATGGCGTGCAACTGTGGTAAATAATTTTTACCTGAAATAGATATTCCGGCAGCAACCATAATTTGTTCCCGAATTAAGTCGTAATCAATAACCTGTTCTGTAATAGGATGCTCCACTTGAATACGGGTATTCATCTCCATGAAATAAAAGTTACGGTTTTTATCCACCAAAAACTCAACCGTTCCAGCACCTTCATACTTAATATATTCGGCTGCTTTTACAGCTGCTTCCCCCATTTTCTGACGCAATTCATCGGTCATAAACGGTGATGGAGTTTCCTCGGTCAATTTTTGGTGACGTCTTTGAACAGAACAATCTCTTTCTGAAAGATGACAGGCTTTTCCGTAAGCATCTCCTACAACTTGAATTTCAATATGACGAGGTTCTTCGATTAATTTCTCCAAATACATTCCGTCATTTCCAAAAGCTGCGGCTGATTCCTGACGGGCATCTTCCCAGGCTTTCAACAAATCTTCTTCTTTCCAAACTGCTCTCATCCCTTTTCCACCACCACCGGCAGTAGCTTTAAGCATTACGGGAAAGCCAAAATCTCTTGAAAGCTGTAGCGCTTGTTCATAGGATTCTAAAATCCCAACTGAACCCGGAACACAAGGAACACCCGCTTCTATCATAGTCGATTTTGCAGAAGCTTTATCTCCCATTCTATCAATCATTTCTGGAGAAGCTCCAATGAATTTGATTCCATGTTCTTGACAAATTTTAGAAAACTTAGAGTTTTCAGAAAGGAATCCATATCCTGGATGTATTGCATCTGCATTTGTAATTTCTGCGGCGGCAATTATATTTGACATTTTCAAATAGGACAAGTTGCTTGGAGGTGGTCCTATGCAAACGGCTTCGTCAGCAAACCTTACATGTAAACTTTCGGCATCTGCAGTAGAATACACCGCTACTGTTTTGATCCCCATTTCCTTGCAAGTTCTAATTACGCGTAACGCAATTTCTCCTCTATTTGCAATTAATATTTTTTTAAACATCTTGTTTTGCAATTTTAAATGTTGAATTTTAAATTTTAAATTATTTCAAATAATGAAAAAGCATCATTCAAAATTTATAATTTATAATTTCTTATGATGGATCTACTAAGAATAAAGGTTGGTCAAATTCAACTGGCGACATATCGTCAACCAATATTTTTACGATTTTACCAGAAACTTCAGATTCAATTTCATTAAATAATTTCATTGCTTCAATTACACAAAGTACGTCACCTTTAGAAATTGTTTTACCTACTTCAACAAACATTGGTTTATCTGGCGATGGTTTTCTATAAAAAGTTCCAATAATTGGAGATTTTATAGTGATGAAATGAGCGTTTTCTATCGCAGGTACTGCCGGAACAACTGCAACGGGAGCCACTTGTTGTGGAGCTAATGGTTGCTGAAGCACTCCTTGAGCGGGCATTTGCTGTACATAAGTAGTCTCAGTGACATTTCCTTCTAAGGTTGTTCTGATGGTGATTTTCACGTCATCCATCTCTAGTTTAACTTCTGCAACTCCTGAATTTGCGACAAACTTGATTAGATTTTGAATTTCTTTTAAATCCATAATTATTTGTTTTTAGTTTAAATTTATTTTTTGTCGTATGCCCATTTTAGATAAATAGATCCCCAAGTGAATCCACCTCCAAAAGCAGCCAAAATTATCGTATCTCCTTTTTTGAACTGATGTTCAAAATCACTAAGCACTAATGGTAAAGTGGCAGAAGTTGTATTTCCGTACTTTTCGATATTCATTAATACTTTAGATTCTTCTAAATTCATTCTGTTGGCTGTCGCATCAATTATACGTTTATTGGCTTGATGAGGAACCAGCCAATCGACATCTTCATTTGTCAGATTATTTCTTTTCAAAATTAATTCGCTTGAATCTGCCATATTGGTTACGGCGTATTTAAACACTGTTTTCCCGTCTTGAATAATGTTGTGTTTGTTGTCTCTTACCGTTTCAAAAGAGGCAGGGTTAAGTGATCCGCCGGCATCAATTTTAAGAAAATCTCTGCCAATTCCATCACTGCGCAAGTATTCATCCTGCAATCCTAATCCTTCATAGTTAGGTTCAAAGAGTACTGCACCAGCACCATCTCCAAAAATAATACAAGTAGATCGGTCTTTATAATCCACGATAGAAGACATTTTATCAGCACCAATTAAGAGTACTTTTTTATACCTTCCGGATTGAATATAAGCAGCAGCTGTTGACATCCCAAACAAAAAACTGGAACAAGCAGCCTGCAAATCATAAGCAAAAGCATTTGTGGCTCCAATTTGGGTTGCTACATATACGCCTGTTGACGCTACTGGCATGTCGGGCGTTGCGGTTGCCATAATTAGTAGATCGATCTCTAAAGGGTCAATGTTCGCTTTGGCCAATAAATCCTGCGCGGCTTTTATGGCCAAAAAAGAAGTTCCCTTGTCCTTGTCTTTAAGGATTCTTCTTTCTTTTATTCCTGTACGAGAGGTGATCCATTCGTCATTGGTGTCGACCATGGCTTCAAGAGCTTTGTTCGTTAGTACAAAGTCTGGAACATAGGCTCCAACAGCGGTTATTGCGGCTGTGATTGTATTCATTGTATGCGTTTATTTCTAGTCAAATGGTACCATTTGAAAATTTTTAAAAGACTTGAAAATTACAAAAAAAATTCCATTCTCTTTGAATTAGAACTTCTTATTTAACGAAAATTACAAACAACAAAAAAACTCTCACGATGTGAGAGTTCGAATATCATTTACAAAAAATGTATTATGCAACAGCTACAGATTTATCTATAACAACTTGCCCTCTGTAGTACATTTTACCTTCATGCCAATACGCTCTGTGGTATAAATGTGCTTCTCCAGTAATTGGACAAGTAGCAATCTGTGCTACAGTAGCTTTGTAATGTGTTCTTCTTTTATCTCTTCTTGTTTTGGAGATTTTTCTCTTAGGATGTGCCATTTTACTATATTATTTATCCGTTAATAGTTGCTTTAACTTGTCCCAACGCGGGTCAATATTTTCTTCTTCTTTATTTTCTTCTTTTTCTTCCTTTATCGTCAATTCATTGAGTTTTGTCAAGGCTTCAGTCTTTAAACTTCCATCTTGTATGCCCGGATGAACGCGTCTTAAAGGGACTGACAGCACAATCATTTCATAGATATATTGTGCAATATTTATTTCAAACTCTCCGTGGGGCAAAATCAATAATTCGTCGTTGTCATTATTGTAAACCTCATCAAAACGAACGATTAATTTCATTTCGCCCTCAATTGGCAGATCAAAATCTTCGCTGGTAAGATCACATGGCACATTTACAGCCCCTTTGTGATTAAAACGCAACTCTAACAGTGTGCTTTTTTTCTCTAAAACTACATTTACTTTGATCTTTGAATCTTGATATTCATCATAATCAAAGATTTCAAAGAACGCATTACTGATTTGATACTCAAAATGATGTTTCCCTAGCTTTAATCCTATAAAAGGAATTAAATATTCTTTTGTGTTCTTCATTTCAACAACAATTTTCCCCTAAACTTCGGGAGTGCAAAGATATAAAATTATTGCAAATCTAATAATGTTATTCACTTTTTTTTGTTCACAACTGCTTTTCTTTTGTTTTCAATGGTTTTTTGCTAATTTCTGCATATTGATTTCTGGAATGATAAATGTCTATTGCCAGATATACAGCCTCTTTGAAGGAGTTAAAATCAGCTATTCCCTTGCCTGCTATATCATAAGCGGTGCCGTGATCTGGTGAGGTTCTTATTTTATGCAAGCCTGCAGTATAATTTACTCCTTTTCCAAAAGATAATGTTTTGAAAGGAATCAATCCTTGATCGTGGTAGGTTGCTATAACGGCATCGTATTTCTCGTATTGATTACTGCCAAAGAAACCATCTGCAGCAAATGGACCAAATACTAAGATCCCTTTGTCGAACATTTTTTTTAATGTAGGTTTTATAATCAAGTCATCCTCTGTCCCTATGACTCCGCCATCTCCACAATGCGGGTTTAAACCTAAAACTGCTATTTTGGGTTTATTAATGCCAAAATCTTTGATCAAAGTCTGTCTGACCGTTTCGATTTTTCGCACAATCAATTCTTCCGTTAGCTGTGAGGCGACTTCACTAAGCGGAATATGATCTGTCAGCAATCCTATTCTCAAATTATCCTGAACCATCAACATCAAGGCATTGCCTTCTAGTTCTTGGTCTAGGTAATCCGTATGACCCGGAAACTTAAAATCGTCTGATTGTATATTGAATTTATTTATTGGTGCTGTTACCAGAACGTCTATAACACCTTCTTTGAGTGCTTTCGTCGCTGCAATAAATGATTTTATAGCATATTCCCCTGCCTTAGAATCATCCTTGCCAAGATTTAAATCCACACCTTCTTTCCAGAGGTTTAATACATTGATTTTGCCTAATACGATTTGATCTAATTTGTCGATCCCGTGGAGCAAAGATGTTGATTGAAAACTTTTTTTAACAAAAGACAACAACTTGACATTAGCAAAGATAACTGGAGTGCACAACTCTAACATGCGAGAATCCTCAAATGTTTTTAAAACAACTTCGCTTCCAATACCGTTTAAATCTCCAATAGAAATTCCGACAATTATATTTTCTGCTTTTTTCATAATGACATACCGTTATTTATTGCTAATTTTGAAGTGCAAATTTAGTAAAAAAAACAAGAAATGTTTACAGGAATCATAGAAACCCTTGGTATCATCCAAGAAATAAAAAAAGAAAAAAATAACGTTCATATTACCATAAATGCATCAATTACCACTGAACTTAAGATAGATCAAAGCGTGGCACATAACGGGGTCTGTCTTACGGTTGTTGCTATCAACGACACTTTTTATACCGTAACCGCAATAGACGAAACTATAAAAAAAACAAATTTATCGGATTGGAAAGTTGGAGACAGTATCAATCTGGAAAGAGCAATGAAGCTGGGAGATAGGCTGGACGGACATATTGTTCAGGGACATGTAGACCAAACGGGCACCTGCATCACTGCCGAGCAGACCAACGGCAGCTGGCTTTACACTTTTGAATATGAGGAAAATTGGAACAACATTACCATTGAGAAAGGATCCATTACGGTAAACGGCGTCAGCTTAACGGTTGTGAACTCAAAGAAAAATCAGTTTAGTGTCGCCATTATTCCTTATACATACGAACATACTAATTTTAAAACTTTTGAAGTTGGCACAAAAATAAATCTTGAATTTGATGTCATTGGTAAATACGTTTCCAGATTGTATGCCAACAAATAATAACTCGATAGTATTATAAACAAAAAAACGCGAATCTACATTAGAGTTTTTTGTTTTAACTTAAAGCTATAAATGATGTAAATCCCAAATAGCAAAGCAAGTGCCATCATGGTGTTAATATTTTCATCTACAGGCAATCCTGGCGGAGGTGGTGGCGTTGTTGATGTCCTTTCCCCAGCTGCGGCGGGTTGCGGCGGATCTTTAGCTAATACATTAAAAATACAAAACATAAATAAAACCAGAGTAAAAAACACCATTTGGACAATTTTCATATTTAAAATTGAATTATTCTTTAAAAAAATCAGAGTATTTAAGCTTTAAAATAAATACATCCTTTCAACATAAATAACACTAACCCGAAAAAAATGCGGTTTTTATAAAAATTTAGATTTAAAAAAAAGCCTTACAGTACTGCAAGGCTTTTAAACTTAAACTGTGGTCCCACCTGGGCTCGAACCAGGGACCACCTGATTATGAGTCAGGTGCTCTAACCAGCTGAGCTATAGGACCGGTTAAGAGTGTGCAATATTACTACTATTTTTCATGTACTCCAAATATTTTGACTTAGATTTCAATAATATTTCAATGATTCATTGCTTTCAAGCAGAAACTTGCTGAATAGTAGAATACTAAATGAATTATCCTAAAAATACTTATTTTATTTCCTGACACAACTCAATCAAAACGCCATTCGTACTTTTTGGATGCAAAAAGACAACTAACTTGTTATCAGCCCCTTTTTTAGGAATTTCATTTAATACAATAAAACCTTCTTTTTTTAAACGCGCAATTTCTAAAACTATATCTTCTACGTCAAAGGCAATGTGGTGTATGCCTTCTCCCTTTTTTTCAAGAAACTTAGCAATAGGACTTTCTGGATTGGTAGCCGCTAAAAGCTCAATTTTGTTCGGTCCATTCATAAAAAAAGAAGTTGTTACTCCTTCACTTTCTACCGCCTCGAATTTGTAGGCCGGAGCTCCAAAAAGCTTTTCAAAAACTTTATTAGAAACTTCTAAATTCTTAACTGCAATCCCAATGTGTTCTATTTTCCTCATTATTTATGTTTTGAGCGCAACGCTACTTTAGTTGAAAAACTCTACTACCACTGCGAATTATAACTACAATTATTTTTCAGTGTAAAATTAAACATTAAAAAGAAAAAACAAGGTCCCCACAAAAGGCAAGTTGAATTTATTACGCATAATAATTTTATAAAAAATAGCAATCACATGAATTATAATTGTTATTTTGTAAATTCTAATTATGATTTGATATGTTGAAAAACAATTTAAAATACGCCTTCTTATTATTGCTTTTTATTGTAGCTGGTTGTGCCAAAAGAGGCTCTATCACCGGGGGATTAAAAGATACTATTGCGCCTGTTTTGAAAATGAGTTTCCCGGAAAACTTCAACACAAACTTCAAAGGAGATGAGATTAAGTTGGTATTTGACGAAAATATTAAAATAAAAAACCTGAACAAACAATTGATTATTTCGCCACCAATGAAGAACGATCCATTGGTTTTACCCACAACGGCAAGCAAAACGATCACCATAAAAATTAAAGATACACTACAACCCAACACCACGTACAGCTTTAATTTTGGACAAAGTATTGCTGATAATAATGAAGGGAATCCGTTAAATCAATTCAAATATGTGTTTTCTACCGGCGATTATATTGACTCTTTAAGCCTTGGTGGCACTCTGAAAAGTGCATATGAAAAAGAAGTGGAATCATTCGTATCAGTTATGCTTTACGAAGTCAATGACAGTTTCAAGGACTCCGTTGTTTATACCGAAACCCCAAGATATGTAACCAATACATTGGACAGCTTGAAGACGTTTCGTTTAGAGAATTTAAAAGCAGGGAAATATCTTCTTGTAGCCATGAAAGACTACAACAGCAACAATAAATACAACCCAAAAACAGATAAAATTGGATTTAGCAAAGACTTTATTACGATTCCAAATGACACTATTTATGAGTTAGAATTATTTAAGGAAACACTTCCTTTCAAAACATTTAAGCCTAGTCAAGCCTCAGGAAACCGTTTGTTAGTAGGGTATGAGGGACTAATAAATTCTGCTGATGACAGGCCCAAAATAATTTTAAAAAACAACAACGATCTTCTGCCTACTGTCATTACTAAATTTCCAAAAAAAGATTCCCTTCAAATCTGGTACAAGCCCATTAAAGCTGATTCACTAAATTTGGCTGTAGCCAAAGGTCAATATGAATCGAAATTCAATTTTAAAATAAAAGATCAGAAAAAAGATACTTTAAACGTCATAGCCCTGCAAAACGGAACCTTAAAATTTAGAGAGCAATTTACATTAGAAAGTAATACTCCTTTAACCCGTTTCGAAAATTCGAAAATAAACCTAACCAATAACGCAAAAGATGCAGTGCCGTTTACCACTAAATACGACGAATTCAATCAAAAGCTTTTTTTTGATTTCATTAAAGAACCTTCCGAAAATTATACATTTGAAATTTTACCTGGAGCGTTAACTGATTTTTTCGAACAAACAAACGATACTTTAACGTATAAATTAAACACTCAAAGCACTGCTGATTATGGGAATCTGACCGTGCAGTTGCAAAAAGCAAAACAATTTCCCGTCATTGTTGAACTCACGAATGCAAAAGGGGACGTTTTAGCTACTGAATATACCGAGGAAAACACCACAATAAATTTTAATTTAATTGACCCCGAGCTGTACACGCTCCGAATTATTTATGATGCCAATAAAAACAAGGAATGGGATTCCGGTAATTATTTAGAAAAACGTCAAGCCGAGGAAGTGATTTACTTTTCCAAAGAAATTCCTGTTCGGGCAAATTGGGACGTCAACCAGGCATTTGATTTAAGTCTTCCCTACATTCCGGAACCTAAAAAGAAAACCAACAAGAAGAAATAAACGTTACCTGTTTTCTATTTCAAAAGAATCTCTGTCATTCAAAAAACCCAATTTTTGTCGGGTTTCCAGCATTTTTTCTGGGTCTAATTCTACTAAAAACAAACCTTCTGTTTCTATTGGTTCTTGAATGTAATTCCCCAGAAAATCGACTGCTTGTGAGTGACCTATGTATTCATAACCATTTGCGTCAATACCGATTCTATTGACACCAATAGCATAGCACATGTTTTCTATCGCTCGTGCTTTCAATAAAGCATCCCAAGCATTTGTTCTAATTTTTGGCCAGCTTGCAACATAAATCACCAAGTCATAATCCTCTGAATTTCTGGAAAATACAGGAAATCTCAAATCGTAACATATTTGAAGGCAAATTTTCCAATCTAAATAATTTACAATCGTTTTTTGGGTGCCACTAGTATATACTTTATCTTCGCCAGCTAAAGTAAACAAGTGTTTTTTATCATAGCACTGAATTGTTCCAGAAGGAAATACAAACACCATTCTGTTGTAAAAATTTCCGTTTTCCTTAATAACTAAACTTCCTGTTATAGCACTATTTGTAGCTTTTGCCAATGATTGTAACCATACAATGGTTTCGCCTTGCATTGTTTCTGCAACATCCTTTGGATTCATCGTAAAGCCCGTTGTGAACATTTCAGGAAGCACAATCAAATCTACCTTTTCAGTAAGTGCACTGATTTTTTCTTCGAAATAGTTTCGGTTGGCTTTTGGGTTTTCCCAAACTAAAGGAGCTTGAATTAGGATAATTTTCATTTTACTTTATTTTTTATAAAAATAAGAAATATCACAACACCATAAGTTCATTATATTAGCTAAAAAATGACTTTATGAAAAAGATATTTCTTGTATACTCTTTTCTGTTTTCTGTTTTTATTTTTGGACAGGAAAAATCGGGAGCGAAACAATTTTGGGAAAACCTACAAAAACAATGTGGGAAATCCTTTGAAGGAACAGTCACAGAGGGTGCAACCAATGATACTTTTCGGGATAAAAAACTGGTGATGCATGTCCGCAACTGCGATGAAAAAACGATTCGGATTCCGTTTTTTGTAGGAGACGACAAATCAAGAACATGGGTACTTGCTTATGATAACGATCGCATCCAGTTGAAACACGACCACCGCCACGAAGATGGCTCGGAGGATAAGGTGACACAATATGGAGGGACAACCACTAATGCGGGGTCAGCAACGCTTCAGTTTTTTCCGGCAGATGAGGAAACCTGTGATTTGATTCCAAATGCTGCTGCAAATGTTTGGTGGATTACTCTTGACGAAACTTCTTTCACGTACAACCTAAGGCGCATCGGTTCTGACCGACTGTTTACCGTGAAATTTGATTTGACAAAAACAGTAGGTACGCCTGCCGCACCTTGGGGATGGAAAGATTAGTGTATAATAGATTATTTTATATAAAAAAACGCATTCAACTTTGACATTGAATGCGTTTTAAATTATTATGCAATCCTTGTCCTTTGAGTTTGACCTTTAGGACTAAATGTTTACCCTTTTAAACTTGCTGATAAATATTCTCTATTCATTCTGGCAATATTTTCAAGAGAAATTCCTTTTGGACATTCTACTTCACAAGCTCCAGTATTGGTACAGTTCCCAAATCCTTCTGCATCCATTTGGCTCACCATATTCAATACACGGTCAGTAGCTTCAATTCTTCCTTGTGGCAACAACGCATATTGAGATACTTTTGCAGCGACAAAAAGCATCGCCGATGAGTTTTTACAACTCGCCACACAAGCTCCACAACCAATACAAGTAGCCGCATCAAAAGCATTATCCGCATCTTCCTTATTAATAGGGATCGTATTAGCATCAATAGTATTTCCTGAGGTGTTTACGGATATAAATCCTCCCGCATGTTGAATCCTGTCAAAAGAACTTCTATCGACCACTAAATCCCTTATTACAGGAAAAGCTTTAGCTCTAAACGGCTCAATAAAAATGGTGTCACCATCCTTGAACATTCTCATGTGCAATTGACAAGTGGTAACGCCACGGTCTGGTCCGTGCGCTTCCCCATTGATATACAAAGAACACATTCCGCAAATTCCTTCGCGACAATCGTGATCAAATGCAACTGGTTCATCCCCTTTCATGATCAATTCGTCATTCAAAATGTCAAGCATTTCAAGAAATGACATGTCTGGCTCAATATGATCTATAGGATACTCAACTATTTTACCTTCTGCAGCGGCATTTTTCTGACGCCATATTTTTAATGTAAGTTTCATATTTTTAGTTTGAAAGTCATAGAGTCGAAAGTCGAAAGTCGATTGACATGGAGTCACTTGACTTTAAGACGTTAGACATTAGACTAAATTATTTATAACTTCTTTGAACTAATTTCACGTTATCAAATACCAACGGCTCTTTGTGTAAAATTGCTTCACTTGGTTTCCCAGTGTATTCCCATGCTGCTACGTAAGCAAAATTCTCATCGTCACGTTGCGCTTCTCCTTCTTCAGTTTGGTATTCTTCACGGAAATGTCCTCCGCAAGATTCATTACGGTGTAATGCATCTTTAGCAAATAATTCCCCCAATTCAAGGAAATCGGCAACACGAGTTGCTTTCTCCAATTCTTGATTCAAACCATTCGCATCTCCGGGAACTTTTACTTCTTTGTAAAACTCTTCACGCAAAGCAGCAATTTCTACAATTGCTTCGTTTAATCCTTTTTCATTACGAGCCATTCCCACTTTGTCCCACATAATTTTCCCTAATTTCTTATGAAAATAGTCAACAGAATGTGTTCCTTTATTGTTCATGAATCTTTCGATTTGGTCTTTTACCGCTTTTTCAGCAGCAACAAATTCAGGTAAATCTGTAGATATGGCACCCATTTTAATGTCTGGAGCTAAATAATCTCCAATAGTATATGGCAATACGAAATACCCATCTGCTAAACCTTGCATCAAAGCCGATGCTCCAAGTCTGTTAGCTCCATGATCTGAGAAGTTCGATTCCCCAATGGAAAAACAACCCGGAATAGTAGTTTGCAAGTTATAATCAACCCAAGTACCTCCCATTGTATAATGTACCGCAGGGTAAATCATCATTGGAGCAGTATAAGGATCTTCATCTACAATTTTATAATACATTTGGAACAAGTTCCCGTATTTACTTTTTACAAGTTCAGTACCTAATTTAGTTACTAATTTAGTATCATTAGTATCCAATCCTTTCACATACGCTTGTTCATTTCCGTACCGTTGAATAGCTGCCGCAAAATCCAAATAAACTGCTTCACCTGTTTTGTTTACTCCAAAACCTGCATCACATCTTTCTTTGGCAGCACGGGAAGCTACATCACGAGGCACTAAGTTACCAAAGGCAGGATACCTTCTTTCTAAGAAATAATCTCTTTCATCTTCTGATAAATCGGTTGCTTTTTTCTTTCCTTCTCGAATCGCTTGCGCATCTTCTAATTTTGCAGGAACCCAAATACGTCCATCATTTCGCAATGATTCTGACATTAATGTCAATTTTGACTGGTGGTCTCCTGAAACAGGAATACAAGTAGGGTGAATTTGTGTGTAACAAGGATTAGCGAAGAAAGCCCCTTTTTTGTGGATTTTCCAGGCAGCAGTAGCGTTACTTCCCATAGCATTGGTAGAAAGGAAAAACACATTTCCATAACCACCAGAAGCAATAACCACCGCATGAGCTGAGTGTCTTTCTATTTCACCGGTAACTAGGTTACGAGCGATAATTCCTCTTGCTTTTCCGTTTACGATTACTAAATCCAGCATTTCATGACGGTTGTGCATTTTTACTTTACCACGACCTATCTGGCGATTCATTGCTGAGTAAGCACCCAAAAGCAATTGTTGCCCTGTTTGTCCTTGTGCGTAAAAAGTACGAGAAACCAAAGTTCCGCCAAAAGAACGGTTATCTAATAACCCTCCATATTCACGAGCCAAAGGAACACCTTGTGCCACACATTGATCAATAATATTACCGGAAACTTCTGCCAAACGGTGTACGTTAGCCTCACGAGCACGATAATCTCCGCCTTTTACAGTGTCGTAAAACAATCTGTGAACTGAATCACCGTCTCCTTTATAATTTTTTGCAGCGTTGATTCCTCCTTGTGCAGCAATGGAGTGCGCACGACGGGGTGAATCTTGAAAACAAAATGCTTTTACGTTATATCCTAATTCTGCTAATGTTGCAGCAGCAGAACCTCCAGCAAGACCTGTACCCACTATAATTATATCTAAATTACGTTTGTTAGCAGGGTTTACTAAATTAATATGATCTTTATAATTTGTCCATTTGTCCGCAATTGGACCTGTAGGAATTTTTGAATCTAATGCCATTATAATTTAATATTAATGATTGAAATGATGAAATAATGCAATGAAAATGAAACCAAAAGGAACAATAATTGCAAAAGCATATCCTAATGTATGCAACGATTTTGAATATTTATTATTAAAACCTACAGATTGGAACGAAGAATTGAAACCGTGCCACAAGTGTAACGATAACAAAAGAAACGAAACGCAATAAATTGCCGTACGAATACCACTTTCAAATTTATGCGTCAACTCAGCGAAATATCTGGTTTCGTCAAGCGGATTAACCGCTACATATTTATACACCATTTCAGGAACCCAGAAATCGTAAAAATGTAGTAGTATAAAAGCAAGAACTACTAAACCACTAACAATCATATTTCTTGAAGCCCAAGAGGAATTAGCCGCGCCGTTGTTCTTAACGTAAGAAATTGGTCTGGCACTGTTATTTTTGATTTCCAAAACGATACCCATTACAAAGTGAAATACAACACCTAAAATAAGAATGGGTTGGATTACAAACTGAACCAACGGATTATTTCCCATAAAATGAGAAATAGAGTTAAAAGCGTCAGGACTAAAAACGGAGGTGCTGTTTATAAAAAAATGTTGTGCTAAAAATAAAATTAAGAAAAGTCCAGAAAGCGCCATAGCGACTTTTTTTGCTATCGATGACTTTAATAATGCAGATTTTGCCATAGGAATTTGAATGAATTAATTTAAGAATCACACAAAAATAGAGCAATTAGTAGTGAACTACAACCTTTTCGTTATAATTTATAATCATTTTAAAGTGCTAAAGCTCCGAAGTTAATAATTTACTTAAACCCGGCACTTAATATATTGTAAATCTGTCATTTAGCAGAACAAAAACAATATATTTTAAAATTTAACGATTGCAAATGAAAACAATAATCCTTAAAATATTCACATTAAACGTATCATATCAATAATTTTGGCATGGTTTATTTTTCAAATTCTTAAAAAGTCACTAAATACAATTTTAACAACTTTAAAAAAATTGTCGTCAAACTCCTAAATTTACTTTTATAAGCAAAAAAACTAAACTAACATCATCTCTTTTGATGTTCTAAAAATACACGGGCCTAAAAATATGGACTGCACCAATGAAATGGCGAAATCTGTTTCTAAGTATATTCTACTCCTTAAAATGAATCCTGAAATTTCATTTTAACTTCTATAAAAAACACAACAATATAGACATTAATACCATTGTCAAATCGAGCCTAGTCGTGTTATAAAATGGGTTATTGTGCTAACACTTTATATATTTCATTAAGTATTGCAGGATCTTACTACTGTGTAACATAAAATAAAGGCTGTCTTCGTAATGGAGACAGCCTTTATTTCAACAAAGACTTAGTCTATACAAAATACTAAGCCTCATTTATTTTCCATAGTACTTAATTACAATTCCCACCGCAGTCTTGCGCGTTTTGATAATCTTCCGGAGTAATGGTGTAAACTTCGGTGCGTTCATCTCTAAACATTGGATTAAAAATGTTTCTAGCTTGATTAAAACATTGATTTGTTGCAGTACATTCTTGATTGTTCTGTACAGCTACTAAAAAGCAGTATGAGCAATAAAAATAGTATATTCTTCATATTTTTAGTCTTGCCAATTATTAAATAATTCTTCTGCAAAAATCTCAGTTGGATTATCGTATTTGTTTTTGATATTATCGCGCCATTCCCATCACGATCTTGCTCCCACTGGTGCTTGCTCTAATTGCGGTAACGTATAGCCACTCACTCGATCTATAGGTTTGTTATTAGATAATGCTCTACTGATAATTATTTACAGAATAAGGATTTTCTATTTTTTTCATGTTTAATGTACTCGTTACGATCAATAGATTTAGCAGAATCCGCGGAGATTTCAGAATCGTCAGCACAAGATCCAAAAAGCAGTATAGAAATTGTTAGAAGAACAAAATTAAAAGGCATTACTTTTTTTATCAAGTTAATATATTTAAGGTTAATTCTTACGAAGATAAAAATTATTTAAATACAAACTAACCGTAAACGCTTTATTTACAATTAAATAACAAGAGTTTTAAAGTCAATTGAATTTCGCCATATATTTTTGAACAATCGCTTCCGTATTCTCGTTTCGCATTTTTTGCTCTAACTGAATTGGTGGCGAAGCACGTTCCAAACAATTTTTTACCGCACAGGTCTCACAGGTAACCCCAACAATTTGTTTTTTAATGGAGTCGTTTTCCATAAACTTAAATTTTTTCTTCACGGCCGGAGTAATTAAAATCCCTACTGAAATACTGCGGATACAATCTACCTTGAACGGATCCGGTGTTGCGGATGAAAAAACAAGATATTCATTTTTACTGTTTTCATAACTGGAGATTTGTGCATCAAAAAAGTGGTTTTTATTTTGCTTCAAAGACTCCTCAATTGTGCGTATCGAAACCCATCTTCGGCAGTAATGCTCATTCATTTCATTCGCATGCGGCTCCTGCTGATTGGTGATGTGTAATTCTTTCTTTATCTGATAGGTGTCCGTTCCTTTTTGATGGGACAATCGCAGGAAAAAAAGATTTTTTAACTGAAAATCTTTTGGCAAAATATTGGTCAATCTTTGGTAGAATGATTCCGGAGAAACATTAAACCCGCTCATCAAAGCAATCATTTCCTGAGGTTTCGGATCTGTTTTGGACAAAAATAAATTCAGTTCGTCTATCAGTTTCTGTCGTGGAATAAGCAATGCTCCCGCAAAGTATGAAGCATAAAAATTATTCAGAACTTGGTCGAAATTATCAAATTTAATCCAACTGAACGTATACAGCCTATCGGTGATTGCGAGATAATTATACGCAATTTCTTTGGCCAAAATAAATGCTTTTTGAGGTTCGTCAATATCTAATGAAAGTAACAAAGTCTTGCTTTTTGGTACAAAAATCGACCTCAAATCCCCCAATTGTTCTTGTTCCGAAAAAACAAGTTCTTTTATCGTATATCCGTATTCCTCCATTAATATTGCTGTGAGTTCTTCAATCGAAATTTTAGTGTCAATATTTACGTAAAACGCTTTGGAAAACTGCAACACCTTCAGCTCTAAATCTTCAAAATAATTGGTGTGCGCTTCCTGATACGAACGTAATGAAGCCAAGAAGAAACTCTCTCTGGTTAAATTATAATGTTGCGCAATCTCAATAATCGTACTGATAAACGCATTGACTTTTGCAGGAGCGTTAGCAATAATGTCGATAAGATCATTTTCCTGAATCCCGAAAATATCCAACGGGATCTCTTTCAGAATGCCAGATTTTAGGATTTCTCCAATGGGGGCCAGATTATTATCCAGTTTCAAGGAAACCATATTGTCATAGGAAATATCGAGTTTTTCGGCTAACAGAATAATTTTATCCGTTTTAGGATACTTTTTCCCTTTTTCAATTTCGTTCAAGTACGATTTTGAAAGGTCCGTGATTTTTGCCAAACCAAATAAAGACAGTTTTTTATTGGTACGAGCCTGCTTGAGTTTAAGTCCAAAAATTAACTTGATATAATCCTTTTCTATATTCATATTTCAAAGATAATGTAAAAAATATTTACGCCAAAAAAAATATTTTTAATTTTTAGCGTACGTTCGCTTGTTTTGTAAAAAACTTTTTGTAGTATTGCAGTGTTGAATAATTAATAATTATCAGCAAAAGTTTAATAGTATCAATTTAAATGTGTTAAAAAATGAATTTTAAAGAAGTATATTCGAAAAATTTGTTAAATTTTTCAGAAGAAACCACCGATCAGTACCCGGAAATCTTAACTGATGAAGCCATGACTTTTTTGTCTTTACTTCATGAAAATTTCAACAAAAAAAGACTCGACCTTTTAGAAGAACGAAAAAAACAACAGGATTTATTTGATCAGGGGGTCTTACCCACTTTTCCTGCTGAAACAAAAAGCATCCGAGAAAGCAATTGGAAAGCGGCGCAAACACCCAAGGATTTATTAGACCGAAGAGTCGAAATAACAGGGCCGGTCGACAGAAAAATGGTGATCAATGCCTTGAATTCCGGAGCAAAAACCTTCATGGCTGATTTTGAAGATAGTACTTCGCCTACGTGGAGCAACCTAATGTCAGGACAGCAAAACCTGAAAGACGCGGTGAATAAAACCATCACTCTTGAAGACACTATAAAAAATAAAAAATACAGTCTGAACGACAAAACTGCTGTTCTGCTTGTCAGACCACGAGGATTACATTTGGCGGAAAAAAATATTTTGATTGATGGAGAACAAACTTCGGGATCGCTAATTGACTTTGGTTTGTATGCTTTCCATAATTACAAACAACTTATTGAGGATGGAACGGCGCCCTATTTTTACATTCCAAAACTGGAACATTATCTGGAAGCGCGATGGTGGAATGAGGTTTTCGAATTCACGCAGGAATATTTGGGTGTAAATAACGGAACATTCAAAGCTACAGTTTTGATAGAGACCATTACGGCCAGTTTTCAATTGGACGAAATCATTTTTGAACTGAAAGAGCATATTGTAGGCCTTAATTGCGGTCGATGGGATTACATTTTTTCATACATAAAAAAATTAAGAAAAAATCCAATTTTCATTGTGCCCAATAGAGATCAGGTGACTATGACTGCCCCATTCATGAGTGCGTATTCCCAATTGGTTATACAAAGATGCCACAAACGAAATATTCACGCAATAGGCGGAATGGCGGCACAAATTCCGATAAAAAACAACGAAGAAGCCAATAAAATTGCTTTCGATAAAGTAATTGCGGACAAAGAACGGGAAGTAAAAAATGGTCATGACGGGACTTGGGTTGCGCATCCAGATTTGGTTCCGCTTGCCATGACGGTATTCGACAAATACATGCCAAACCAAAACCAAATTCAGGTAAAAAGAGAAGACGTATACGTTACCGAAAGTGATTTACTGGAAACGCCAAAAGGAACCATTACCGAGCAAGGTGTTCGAAAAAACATCAGTATTTCGGTTTTATATATTGCTTCATGGCTCAACGGACAAGGCGCCGCGGCCTTGCACAATTTAATGGAAGATGCCGCTACTGCTGAGATTTCAAGATCACAATTGTGGCAATGGCTGCAAAACAAAGTGGTTTTAGATAATCAAAAAGTCCTGACTGAAAAATACTATCACCGACTGGCTATGGAAGAATTTGAAAAAATAAGAAAGCTCGTTGGAGATGAGAATCACGAAAAACAAAAATACAGATTGGCAGAACAATTATTAGATATTCTGGTCGTGAACGACAATTTTATCGAGTTTTTGACTATTCCAGGATACAAATACATTTAAAATTTCAATAAAATCAATTTCAATAAAAAATTATTAAACACCATTAAACCTTTATAAACACTATGAAAACTACAGAAACAAGAATTCAAGAATTAGTTACCGACTGGATTACAAACCCAAGATGGAATGGCATTGAGCGACCATATACTGCTGAAGAAGTGGTGAAATTGCAAGGTTCGTATCAAATAGAACATAGCGTAGCCAGAATTGGAGCGAATACTTTATGGAATAAACTAAATGCTCAGGATTTTGTAGCCGGACTTGGCGCGCTTACCGGAAACCAAGCCATTCAAGAAGTAGAAGCAGGATTAGACGCCATTTATTTGAGCGGATGGCAAGTTGCTGCTGATGCAAACGTAGCCGGCGAAATGTATCCTGACCAATCTTTATATCCTGCTAACAGTGTTCCATTGGTTGTAAAACGTATCAATAACGCTTTATTGAGAGCAGATCAAATACAAGTGGTTAACGGGACTGCAGACAAAAAAGAATATTTAGTTCCTATTGTGGCTGACGCCGAAGCCGGTTTTGGTGGAAACCTAAATGCTTTTGAATTAATGAAAGCGATGATTGAAGCGGGAGCAGCCGGAGTTCACTTTGAAGATCAATTGAGTTCTGCTAAAAAATGCGGTCACTTAGGTGGAAAAGTATTGGTTCCTACGCAAGAAGCCATCAACAAATTGATTGCGGCTCGTTTAGCAGCTGACGTAATGGGAACGCCAACAATTGTTGTGGCACGCACCGATGCGGATGCAGCCAACTTATTGACTAGCGATATTGACCCAAGAGACGCTAAATTCATCACAGGAGAAAAAACAGGAGAAGGCTTTTTCTATGTAAATTGTGGTGTGGAGCAAGGAATTGACAGAGGATTGAGCTATGCGCCTTACGCTGATTTAATTTGGATGGAAACTAGCAATCCGGATCTGGATTACGCTAGACAATTTGCTGAAGGAATTCACGCAAAATTCCCAGGAAAAATGTTGGCTTACAATTGTTCGCCTTCTTTTAACTGGGCTGCAAAATTATCCGTTGCTGAAATGGAAACATTCCGCGAAGATCTTGCTGCAATGGGATACAAATTCCAGTTCATCACTTTAGCCGGATTCCACGCATTAAACACTAGTATGTTCGAATTGTCTAAAGCCTACAAAGAAAGAGGAATGGCAGGATATTCTGAATTGCAGGAAAGAGAGTTTGCTTTGCAAAAACACGGTTTCAAAGCGGTAAAACACCAAGGTTTCGTAGGAACATCTTATTTTGATGCGGTACAAAATACTGTAACAATTGGGAAATCTTCTACAACCGCAATGAAAGATTCTACAGAAGCGGCACAGTTTTAAACAGAACAACAACTATAAAAAAAACACGATTTCATCTGAAATCGTGTTTTTTGTTTTTAAAATAAAAGGACTGTTTATTTTGATTCGATAATTTCAAGATCAGTAACCACTTTCTCTTTTCCTTTTTGAATGCTTATTTTATTCACCGAAATTGGAAGGTAATAGTTGCCGTTTTTGGCTGGTTCCAATTTTAATTTTTTGTCTTTATTTTTCCAATTATCAGCAATTGCTTTGGTTATGGAAAGATAATAAACATGTTTGTTCAATCCTTTTACAGCCTTCACTTTCTGAGAATAAACCACTTCTTTCAAGCTGTTCTCAATTTGCAAAAGCACTTCTGCATCTCCATTCGAATAAAACCAAATCTCTGCTTTTGGCTCTGAAGCCTTAGCCCAAGAACTCCAGCTGTTTCCCCATTCTTTTGTTTTTTTTATCTTTTTAAGTTCGAAAACATGAAGATTTTCCGCTACAACTTTATCATTCAGTTGTTGCACTTGATCCAAATTGACTTTATACACCGAACGACCGTGAGTTCCTACCACTAAATCTTTTGCTTTCTTTTGAATCACTAAATCGTGAACGGCCACGTTTGGAATTCCATTAGAAAAATCATCCCAAGATGTTCCTTTATTTAATGAAACATACAAACCGTTATCCGTTCCCAGATATATAACATTCTCGTTTACATTATCCTCCACAATTACATTCACTGGACTTGCAGGTAAATTATTGGCGATATTTTTCCACGTTTGACCAAAATCATCTGACATATAAACATAACTGGTAAAATCATCATTTCGATACCCGTTCAAAGTCGCATACACTCTTTCTTTCTTATGTGCCGAAGCCACGACTCTGGAAACCCAGCGGTTTTGGGGTAAATTTCCCGAAATTTTGTTCCAAGTTGCACCGCCGTCTTTCGAAACATGAATCAATCCATCATCACTTCCTGTGTATAGTAACCCAAACTGCAAGGTACTTTCACTGATAACAGCAATTGTTCCAAAAGCAACATTTCCTTCTTTTGCTCCTTGCGTTAAATCCGGCGAAATAGCCGTCCAAGTTTCCCCTTGATTCATCGAACGATGCAAGAAATTAGATCCCATGTATAAAATATCCTGATTGTGTGAAGACAATAAAATAGGCGTTTGCCAATTGAATCGAAAGGGCTTTTCGTCCTTTTTTGGCTTTGGCGAAATATACTCCCGCTTGTTAGTCGCACGATCAATTCTGTAATAATTTCCAAATTGAAACCCTGTAAAAACAATATTGGGATTCCTTTTGTCAATTTGAGTCTGCATTCCATCTCCACCCATCAAATTTTCGTAAGGATATTTTCCGGTTTGGTACCATTCTGAGGAATATTTATAATCACTTGGACCAACCCAAACCCCATTATCCTGCATCCCGCCATAAATATTATACGGTTCTTGCTCATCTACATTTACTGAATAAAACTGACTCACTGAATGCGAATTACTTTTCACCCAGTGCGCTCCATCATCATACGAAATATTCAAACCTCCATCATTTCCATTGATTAAGTGCCCTGATTTATTTGGGTTCACCCAAACAACATGATGATCCGAGTGAACATTTTCCTCGCTTATGGAGGTGAATGTTTTTCCGCCATCATTTGATTTTATAATGGGCACACCCGATAAATAAATTTTATTGACATCGTTAGGATCAACTGAAATAACACTGAAATAATACCCGTACGAATAAAAGAAATCATCGATAAAATCTTGATGGGTCTTTGTCCAGTTTTTCCCGCCGTTACTTGATTTGTATACTTCGGCTCCAATTACTTCTGTTTCCGCTAAACTATTAATCGCATCCAAAACCACTTTTGCTGCTTCGTTAGGTTGTAAATACCCGTTTTGAACCCAGTGTTTGATATTTTCGGCTCTGTATTTTTCGGTTAAACCGTAATTCTTTAAAATAGAATTCAGACTTTTATTAGGTAATTTTAAGAATTCGTCCCCCGGCATAGAAAACGCAACCGGTAACGAATTACTTTTTTTGGATTGTAACGGTCTTTTGAATTGGTTGTCCAAAATGGCATACACATTTTCATCGTCATATACCGCTAAACCAATCCTTCCAACGCCTTCTCCAACCGGAAATCCGCTTTCAGCATTCGTGAAAAGTTTCCATGTGAATCCCGCATCTTCACTTTTATAAATTCCCGAAGTAGCACCGCTTCCTATAAAATCCCACGCTTTTCTATCTTTACTCCAAGAAGCCGCATATTGAACTTTGAAATTTTTTGGTGAAACAGCCACATCTATAATTCCCGTTTCATCATTGATATAAAGGGTTTTACTCCACGTTTTCCCACCATTAGTCGTTTTGTAAATTCCTCTTTCTTCATTTTTTGAGTACAAATGACCCACGGCACCCACAACAACTTCATCTGGATTTGATGGATTTATCAAAATTCTGCTGATGTGATGGCTGTCGTGCAATCCCATATTTTGCCAAGTCTTTCCTTTGTCTTCGGATTTTAAAATTCCAATTCCGGCGTAAGACGATCGCGACGAATTGACTTCGCCAGTTCCTACCCAAATCGTGCCTCGTTTCCAGTCTATCGCAATATCACCCACATTTTGCGTAGGCGCCGCATCCATAACAGGCAAAAAACTCATTCCGTTATTATTCGTGTACCAAAGTCCGCCTGAAGCATAGCCCACATAAAACTCGGTTGGATTTTCGGGGTTTACATCCACATCTACCACTCTTCCGCTCATCACCGTTGGACCGACATTTCCGAAAGCAACATTTTGAAAAAGCGATTGTTTCTCCATTATTTTTTTGGCTTCCAAGGCTTGCTGAATCGCTTCGGCAGAAACTTGTCCCCAGGAGACACTATGTGCAATAAGAGCCGAAAAGAGTACTATTTTTTTCATGTAAATTTATTTGAGTTGGAAAATTAATCATAAAAATAGTTATCTGAAAATTTTATCGTGTAATTAACATCCGTTTCTCTCAAAGTTAGTATTTTTGATTATTCAATATTATAAACAAATTGTTATAAAATGAGCGTAGCCAGAAATGGTATCAATACGAATCCTAACGCTCTGTGAACTACACATGATCCATAAAAAACAATAAAAATCAACACATGAAATACCATCAAATTGACAGTGATTTATTTATAAAAAACAGAGCAAAGTTCATGGCTCAGATGAAGCCAAAAAGCGTTGCTATTTTTAATTCTAATGATATTTATCCCGTTTCGGCAGATAGTACGTTGCCATTTGCACAACACCGCGACATCTTTTATCTGAGCGGAGTAGATCAGGAAGAAAGTATTTTATTGCTTTTCCCGGATGCGCCTTACGAGCACCAAAGAGAAATGGTATTCTTGAAAGAAACCAGTGAGCACATTGCGATTTGGGAAGGCGAAAAACTGACTAAAGAGCGTGCTTTTGAAGTAACAGGAATCAGAACTGTGTATTGGTTGCAGGAATTTGAAAAAGTCTTATTTGAGATGATGACGCACGCTGACACGATTTACATCAATACCAACGAGCATTACCGCGCTACTGTAGAAACCGAAACTCGTGAAGCCCGTTTTGTAAAATGGTGGAAAGACAAATATCCGGCACATGCTGTTGCAAAAAGTAACCCAATATTGCAACGCCTTCGTTCTGTAAAAGAAACCGAAGAATTGGATTTAATCCAAAAAGCATGTACTATTACGGAACTCGGTTTTAGAAGAATATTGCCTTTCGTGAAACCAAATGTAACCGAATACGAAATTGAAGCCGAGCTAATTCACGAATTCATTCGCAACCGTTCCAGAGGTTTTGCCTATACGCCAATTATTGCTTCCGGAAATAATGCTAATGTATTGCATTACATAGAGAACAATCAACAATGCAAAGCTGGTGATTTGATTTTGCTGGATGTTGCGGCTGAATATGCCAATTATTCCAGTGACATGACGCGTACCATTCCGGTTTCAGGAACGTATACCAAAAGACAAAAAGAAGTGTATAATGCCGTTTTACGCGTAAAAAATGAAGCGACTAAAATGCTGACAACAGGTACACTTTGGAAACAATACCATATCGAAGTTGGGAAATTAATGACTTCAGAATTGCTAGGTTTGGGTCTTATTGACACAGCCGATGTGCAAAACGAAAAACCGGAATGGCCCGCTTACAAAAAATATTTCATGCACGGAACATCACACCACATGGGGTTGGACACGCACGATTATGGAATCCTCACCGAACCCATGCAAGCGAATATGGTTTTTACCGTAGAGCCTGGAATCTACATTCCTGCCGAAGGTTTCGGAATCCGTCTGGAGGATAACATTATCGTTCAGGAAAGCGGCGAACCATTCAACATGATGCGCAACATCCCAATTGAAGTAGACGAAATTGAAGAATTAATGAACAGTTAATTCCTCAAAAACGTATAAGGAAATCGGTTTACAGCAATGTGAACCGATTTTTTTTGGGCGCTACCCAGCCTCCGTAAACTCCGGCTGCGTCGGGCTATTCGCTGCAAATGAAATTCACTGAACTCCTATAAAAATAAATGTACGGTGAAGTAATCCCTTGCGCACTTCAACGAGAAAATCTACAATTCCAAAATCCATGGTAAAGCTGTAACTTTTTAATCATCTTACCGACCTATTTAAAAACAAAAAATATTTTAAACCATTAAGTAATTAAGAAAAATTAAGCTCTGATTCTAAATGAAACTTAATTTCTTAATGGTAAAAATCTTTTAAACAAAAACTTAAAGTACAGAAATCATGCAAGCACACGAAATAGACTACCACATTTACGGCGAGGAAATGCAATATGTGGAAGTAGAATTAGACCCACAGGAAATTGTAATTGCCGAAGCCGGAAGTTTTATGATGATGGACAATAATATCCAAATGGAAACTATTTTTGGAGACGGTTCCGGACAAGAAAACGGATTGTTCGGCAAACTTTTAAGTGCCGGAAAAAGAGTATTGACCGGCGAAAGTCTTTTTATGACCGCGTTCATCAATCAAAATACTATCAAAAGCAAAGTTTCCTTTGCCTCACCGTATCCCGGAAAAATAATCCCAATTGACTTAACGCAATTTGACGGCAAATTCATTTGCCAGAAAGATGCCTTTCTCTGCGCCGCTAAAGGTGTTTCTGTTGGAATCGAATTCTCTAAAAAACTCGGTCGCGGATTGTTTGGTGGCGAAGGTTTTATCATGCAAAAATTAGAAGGTGACGGTCTGGCGTTTGTGCATACCGGCGGAACATTAGCCAAAAAAGAATTAGCAACAGGCGAAATCCTAAAAGTCGATACCGGTTGCATCGTAGGTTTTACCAAAGATGTGGATTACGATATTGAGTTTATTGGCGGGATCAAGAATTCTATTTTTGGTGGCGAAGGATTATTTTACGCCACGCTTCGCGGTCCGGGAACAGTTTACGTGCAATCGTTGCCTTTCAGTCGACTCGCCGACAGAATCATCGCATCTGCTCCCAGAGCTGGCGGAAACAGTCGCGACGAAGGCAGTTTATTGGGCGGTTTAGGCAGTTTACTCAATGGTGATAAACGATTTTAGTTTACAAAGTATTTTGTCCAATTGTCATTCCGACAAAGGAGGGGTCTCATTATAAAAGTCAAGAATGTGATTTCTCCTTCGTCGAAATGACAAAACAAAAACACTTTTTGTTTACTAATTCTGCTCAAATATTTTTTTTAATTTTTATTGACATTTTTTAGTCTAATCCATACAAGAATTCTAAAAAATAATATGACACATCTGTTTAAAAAAAAATTAAAGTCCTAATTTTACAGTCGTTCGAAACAAACCCAAAAAAGGGAAACAAATTCTCTTTAAAAAACACCATCATCTCCTATTGCGATATCAGGAAAGGAACCGCTATTATTTTGCCTCATGGTTTTCTAGAGAACAAAACGATGAGGGGTTTTACACTCCGAAACGGAATGCTTGAATTACATACAAAGAATGAAATGTTCAAAAACTTCTGAGATTGATCTTGGATTGGTAATGTGCTTTGGGGAAAATCCAGAATTGAAACGTATTATACATACAAACAATAAAAAACATAACAAATAAAATTAGAGATAATCTGTAAAATCAGAATTGTCCGCAGGCTAAATTTATGAAACTATTCATCACAGGAATTGGTACTGATGTAGGTAAAACCATCGCGTCAGCCATTGTAACAGAAGCTTTAGAAGCTGATTATTGGAAACCCATTCAAGCGGGGGATTTAGACAACTCAGATAGTCATAAGATTAAATCGTTTTTGTCCAATAAAATGACGGTAATTCATCCCAACGGTTATGCCTTAAAAACGCCTGCAAGTCCTCATTTTGCTGCAGAACGAGATGGAGTTGTTATTGATTTAAAGAAAATTAGGGAACCTCAAACAGAAAACCACTTGGTTATTGAAGGTGCAGGCGGTGTTTTTGTGCCGTTAAACGCTAAGGATTGTGTTGTAGATTTGATTCAGCCCGATTACAAAGTGATTGTGGTTTCCCGACATTATCTGGGAAGTATCAATCATACGTTATTGACCATTGAAGCTTTGCAAAACCGAAAAATTAAAATCGCCGGAATTATTTTTTCGGGCGATGAAAATAAGGCTACTGAAGAAATAATTCTGAGTAAAACGATTGTAAAATGCATTGGACGTATAGCACAAGAACCATATTTTGATCAAAATGTCATCCAGGAATATGCAGCTTTATTTCGGGAGCAGCTATTGAGTTTATAAAATCTTTGTGAAACTTTTTGCTTTCTCTGTGTATCTTTGTGGAATATATTATTTAAAATGACTTTAACAGAAAGAGACCGCCAATATCTATGGCATCCGTATACCCAACACAAAACGGCAGGGTTGCCAATTGCCATCAAAAAAGGGAAAGGCGCTTTGCTTTGGGACGAAAACAATAAAGAATATATTGATGCGATTGCCTCTTGGTGGGTCAATCCGTACGGACATTCCAATACATTTATAGCCGATGCGATTTACAAACAACTCACCACATTAGAGCACGTATTATTTGGCGGATTCACTCACGAACCAGCTGTTTTGGTGGCAGAGAAGCTAATGGAAATTTTACCTAAAAACCAACAAAAAATATTCTTTTCCGATAATGGTTCTACGGCTGTTGAAATTGCGATTAAAGTTGCCCTACAATATTTTTTCAATAAAGGAGAAAAGAGAACGGTGATAATTGCTTTTGAAAATGCGTTTCACGGAGACACTTTTGGTGCTATGGCCGCAAGTGGAATATCGTTTTTTGTGGAAGCATTTAAGGATTCTTTGATTGAAGTGATTCGGATTCCGGTTCCTGTTAAAGGGCAGGAAGAGCAAAGTTACAACGCTTTACGTCATGTAATAAAAAACAATAATTGTGCGGGTTTTATTTTTGAGCCATTGGTTCAGGGAGCTGCAGGAATGGTGATGTACGAACCAGAATCGTTAGATAAATTAATGCGAATTTGTCAGCAGAATAATGTACTGACTATTGCAGATGAAGTGATGACCGGCTTTGGGAAAACCGGAAAAACGTTTGCAACGGATTATTTATTAGAAAAACCAGATATGATGTGTTTGTCTAAAGCGTTGACCGGAGGAACAATTCCGATGGCGATTACGACTTTTACGCAGGATTTATTTGATGCTTTTTATGATGATGATATTAATAAAGCGTTGTTTCATGGGCATACATTTACAGCAAATCCTACCGGTTGTGCAGCGGCTTTGGCCAGTTTGGAATTGCTGCAAACGAATGAAATGCAGGCGAATTTAATTCGGGTCAATCAAAGGCATCTGAACTTTCAGGAGCGCATCAAAAATCATCCAAAAGTTACTGCAACCCGAGTGCTGGGCGTTATTTTTGCTTTAGAAATAAAAACCGAAAGTGCTGCCAGTTATTACGGAAGTTTACGGAACAAACTCTATGATTTTTTTATCGAAAACGGAGTGATTCTGCGTCCTGTTGGTAATATCGTTTATATCTTACCGCCTTATGTTATTACCGATGAGCAATTACAAAAAGTGTATGAAGTGGTCGAAAAAGCGTTAGAAATAGTCTAGTTTTTTGGCTGCAGATTAGAAAATCCGTTTTTATCGGTTCAGATCCGTGTGCTATTTTTTGGCCACAGATTAAACGGATTTTCACTGATTAAAAAAAATCCGTTTTTATCGGTTCAGATCCGCGTCATTGGTGTGCTATTTTTCCGCAGATTGAACGCAGAATGTAAATAACTTTGCGACCTTTGCGAAAAATAAAATAACTTGTCAACAACAATCTCCATAACTGCCATAGCTTCCCTTTCTCCATTAGGAAATGCACCTGAGGAAATTTGGAAAAAATATCTCGATAAAAATCATTGTTTTTCCGAACATTTTTTAGACCAAAAAAACACATTTGTAGCCAAAATTGATGCTGATTCTACTGAAATAATTCGCAAGTTGCAACAGTCAGATAACAAATATAAATCCTTGGACCAATCCGTTTTGTACGCTATGGCGGCTTCGCGGCAAGCGATGCAAAATGCAGGCTGGAATTCAAATGACGTTTTTGGAATCAATATTGGTTCATCTCGCGGTGCCACGGATTTATTCGAAAAGCATTATCAGGAGTATTTAAAAACAGGAAAAGCACAAACATTGGCTTCTCCAACGACCACTTTGGGCAATATTTCCTCTTGGGTGGCACATGATTTGCAAAGTTCTGGCCCTGAAATTTCACATTCTATTACGTGTTCTACTGCGTTGCATGCCGTGTTAAACGGAGTGGCGTGGCTAAAATCGGGAATGGCAGATAAGTTTTTAGTAGGTGGAACTGAAGCGCCTTTAACTGATTTTACGATTGCCCAAATGCGCGCCTTGAAAATTTATTCGAGTCGCGCAGAAGAATATCCCAATCGGGCTCTTGATTTAGAAAAAAAGCAAAACACCATGATTCTGGGTGAAGGTGCTGGGGTGTGTTGTCTCGAAATTGGGGAAAAAGAAAACGCCTTGGCCTACATCGAAGGAATTGGATACGCTACAGAAATTCTGGAACATAGTATTTCTATTTCGGCAGAAGCGACCTGTTTCCAGAAATCCATGAAGATGGCACTTCAAAATACTGATTTGTCCAAAGTGGATGTGATTGTCATGCATGCTCCGGGAACTGTAAAAGGGGATTTGACCGAATATAAAGCGATACAGAAAGTTTTTGGTGAAAGCCTGCCTTTGCTCACTACCAATAAATGGAAAATTGGTCACACCTTTGGTGCATCAGGGATTTTGAGTATGGAATTCGCTATTTTGATGCTGCAACACAATCGTTTTATCGGAGTCCCTTTTGCAAAAGCGCAAGCACAAACAAAACCGATTAAGAAAGTATTGATTAATGCCGTTGGTTTTGGAGGAAACGCGGTAAGTGTTCTTTTGAGTGTATAAGGATGCCATTTATAAGAGGTGTTCTTTTTAAAAAAGTAGCTACGAATTACTCTAATTTCACAAATTTTGGTAATCAGTGTTAATTGGTACGATCTGTTTATAAAGGTCAAGGTTTAATGGCACGCAGATACCGCAGATTTAAGCGGATTTTTATTTTTGTGTGGAATACCATTTGAATGAAATCAAATAATTCCATTGTCGGTTTTGGTTTTTTTTCAATGTGACTTAGAACTGAATCTTGGGCTAAAATGAATTGTTTTGGAGTAGCTTTTTCTTTTGCAAACAAAAAAAATCAGCGTTAATCGGTTTTATCCGTGTCATCCGTGTTCCAACTTTCCAGTTCTTTTGCTTTTTCGTAGACTAAATTACTTTCGTAGCCTTTTCGGAGCAAATAATCACAAAATTTTTTTCGTTTTTTCAACCGGTTTGCTTCCCGAATGGCCTCCCATTGTTTTTGGGAAATGCCGTCAAAGGTTGCGGTATATTCCTCATGCGTAATTTCTTTGAGTGCCAGATTGATATTGTATTGTGTGATTTTTCGGAATTTTAATTCATTGATAATTCTGATTTTGCCCCAAAACTTGATGCGGTGTTTTCCTCTGGCGAAACTGCAGGCAAAACGACTTTCATTCAGGAAATTACTACTGATCAGATGCACTACAATCGTATCGATTTCATCAGAGTCCATTTTCATGCTCCACAGCTTTTGTATTACTTCTTCGTGACAGCGTTCCTGATAAGCACAGTAGTGTTCAATTTTAGGAATGGCTGTTTTTAGGGTATATATGGGATTCATTTTTTTGTTTTTGCGCTTGTTCTTTATGGTTTAAATAGGTTCAAGCATTCTCATTGTGGGTTTCAAAAATAAGATATTAAATTTAAAGTGTCGCAGGACGGGAAACAGGAATTTATTTTTTGTTGTTTTAGCTAGGAAAAAGGCTTAGGGTTTGAAACAAAGCGACTGTTATAAAGCCAGTTAAGATGGTGTGAATGATTTTTTAAGAGAAATGGTAGAAGATTTTTAATAGTTAAAACATGTATTTCAACAGAATATTTTGCGCTTGGTCGATTAAATTAGGTTTTATTTAAAATACGGAACGATATTACCAGAATAGTTGATTTTACTTATTTTTTGTATTTAAAAGAATTAGAGATTTAGCTGTAAGATGCTTAAATAAATATCATAACATGAATAAAAAATTACTTTTATTAATTGCATTCTTTTTTAGTTTTGGTTTAGGTTATGGTCAAGTAGTAAATTACTCTTTTTCGCAAGCTAGTGGTACCTATGCAGCTTTAAATGGTGTGTTGATTAGTCCTTGGGACGATTTTGTAAGCGCGAATACCATCGAAATTGGATTCTCATTCAATTTTAATGGAATTAATTATACTACGTGTTCTGTTAACTCTAATGGGTATATCACCTTCGGCACCACACTTTCTTCCGCTACAAGTTATACTCCTATATCTTCAAATACTGGTTTTGAGGGTGCAATTAGTGCTTTGGGAATGGATCTGTTTAGTGCTAATTCTCCGATAGTTTATAGTTCAATAGGAAGTGCACCCAATAGAGTTTTTGTATTGCAATGGACCAACGTGCGTCGATATGAGGGTAGAACGGCTAGAAATGGTGACTTCAATTTTCAGATTAGATTGAATGAATCATCAAATACAATTCAAGTAATTTATGGTGGTTGTGCTACAACTTACGCAGGTAGTCTGACTGCTCAAGTTGGATTACGTGGATTAAATAATACTGATTTAAATAATAGATTAGTAACTAATAACTGGCCTACATCTACTGTAGGGGTTAATAATACCGCTAGTTGTAGAACAGGTAGTGGTTCAGGAGAACTGCCGCTTAATGGTTTAACCTATACATGGACACCAAACCCTATCATAACTAGTTTTACACCAAGCAATGCTTGCGCTGCATCTGGAGTTTCAGTAATTATTACAGGAAGAAATTTTACAGGAACAACGGCAGTAAATTTTAATGGGATTCCGGCATCATTTACAGTAAATAGCAATACACAAATAACGGCTCAATTACCAGCTACAGCCACAACTGGATTTATAACTGTAACTACTTCTGGTGGGACGGGGACGAGTCTTAGTAGTTTTACGGTAAGTACACCTGCAGGAGATCAAATATCTTATGGTAATAATTCCTGGTTAGGTTATGTGTATGCTAACACAAATGGAAGTCCGCCTAGTAATGCTTTTACAACTACCTATAGGGGGTATGTTACGCAAACGGAGAATTTTGATTTAAATTTAGTTGACGGAGCGCTTTCAGGGCCTAATGTATGTGGTAGTTATACTGATAATTTTGCGGTACGATTTAAAATGAATAGAAACTTACCGGCAGGATGCTATACATTTACAGTAGGTGGTGATGATGGGTATCGTTTAAGTTTAGACGGAGGTCTAACGTATGTTATAAATAACTGGAGCGATCATTCGTACCAAGAAACAACCTCTACGGTTTACCTTAGCGGGACTACTAATTTTGTGCTCGAATATTATGAAAATTTAGGGCAGTCACGTGTGCGGTTTTCATCCACATTTTCAGCACTTGGGATACCTGTTGTGGGAGCCATAACGCAACCTACTTGTGCACTAGCAACTGGAAGTGTTTCATTAAGCGGTTTGCCAGCAACTGGATCTCGAACCATTATTGCAACTCCAAATACAGCAGGCTTGACAGGGTTAACGGGAACGGGAGAAATTACAACTGTTGGAGGTTTGGTAGCAGGAACAACCTATACATTTGCAGTTTCAAATGGAACGTGTACGTCCTCAGTGAGCTCTAATGTTGTAATCAAGCCATTGCCATTGGTAGCTTCATTCAATGGGACTTGGACAAATGGTCCGCCAACTATTGAACAAAGCATCGTTTTTTCAGGTAATTATACCTCCATTGGAAACCTAGAAGGCTGCGATTGCACTGTAAACGCTGGAGTTAAGGTATTGGTCAAAACAAACCATGCTTTGAAAATAACGAATGCCGTAAAAGTAAATACAGCTCTGGGTACCAGTCTGACATTCGAAAACAATTCGAGTCTGGTACAAGTCAATAATGATGCGGTAAATACAGGAATCATTACCTATATTCGAAACAACAACATAACTCGGGAGACGGATTATACGTATTGGTCCTCACCTGTAGCAGGGCAAAAATTGTATGATGTCTCCCCTAAAACACCTTCGGATTACTTTTATTCATTTGATGCAGTTGTTGACAATTGGAATCATGAGGATTCAATGAATGTTATGGCAATAGGAACGGGTTATATTATCAGAGGGCCAAATTATGGTACGACACCACCTCCATTATTTTATGAGGCACCTTTTGTAGGAAAACCAAACAATGGTAAAATAGAGCTTCCGGGAATTATTGCAGACCGATCGTATCTTTTGGGAAATCCGTATCCATCAGCATTAAATGCAAATACGTTTATAAATAATAATAGTGATGTGCTAGATGGGACGCTTTATTTTTGGACTCACATGACTCCAATAGGAACAGCTGTCTTTAATCCCGGAACGGGAGTGTTCGCGTATTCATCAAATGATTATGCTACCTATAATCTCACGGGAGGGGTTGCGACTAATCCAGGGAGTGCAACATCACAAAACGTTAGTGATAAACCAAGTGGTAATATAGCGGCAGGCCAAGCCTTTTTTACCAGTAGCAGACTTGCTCCAACAAAAAATAGTATTGTATTTGATAATTCTATGCGAGTAGGTTTGAACGAAGCAATATTGGATAATTCGCAGTTTTTTAAAGTTAAAAATGCTGCAAAAAAGACAAATACAGTAGAGAGACATCGGGTTTGGCTAAACCTTACCAATACGGAAGGTGCTTTCAAGCAAATACTGGTTGGGTATCTGGATGGTGCTACTAATGAGTATGATTCTTCTTTTGACGGACTAAGTTATAACGGAAACGAGTTTGTTGATTTCTATAGTGTTATTAGCGATGAAACGTTAGCCATACAAGGAAGGGCTTTACCTTTTGATGAAAACGATATTGTGCCATTGGGATATAGTTCTGTAATTCAAGGTAGTTTTTCAATTGGTATTGATGAGGTCGATGGGATTTTTAGTTCTCAGAATGTTTACCTTGAAGATAAAAGTAACAATAGTATTTATGATCTAAAAAAAGCAGTTTATACTTTTAGCACTGAAAAAGGAACCTTTAATGATCGTTTTGTATTGCGTTATACGGACAGGACATTAGGAGTTGGCGATTTTGATACTGCCGCGATGCAGGTTTTAGTATCTGTAAAAAACAAGCAGATAAAAATCAACTCATCAGTAGAAACTATTGATAAAGTTTTTATTTATGATGTGCTGGGCAAGCAAATTTATAAAAAAACAAATGTTGATAACACTGAATTAGTAATCCCAAATTTAGGATCAAGTGAGCAAGTTCTAATTGTAAAAACAGTGTTGCAAAATGGAGAGACAGTTACAACAAAAACGGTGTATTAAAAGCATCATACAACAATACATTCCAAGCCCATTTTGTGTAAACAAAACGGGCTTTTTTTGTTTAAATAGTTTTTTGAAGCTATTTGTATGTTGATTTGCTCTTGTTTTTGGACAAAACCACCAATTAATTTTAAAAACGGTTCTCGATACACGTCACTTCAAATGCGAAGCGTATCGAGAAGTTTTGTTTCGTTTTGCTACACAAAAAAATATGCGAACTGACGTTTTTAATAATTGTACCCAACGGGTTGTACTAGTCCGAATGAATACCGAATGTTTTTTTTGACATAAATTTCCAAAAATTGATTGCATCATTATATTGAAAATCGGTGCTAAGCTGTGGGGTCTGTGTCCATTTTTAAAAAAAATAGAGGAATACCGACAAGCATATGAAAAAAACAAGAGCCTAATTCAGTGTGTTATTTTTAGTTTAAATATCACTAAATGTGGGTATTGTGATTGCAAAAGATTGTATTTACTTTTATAAAGTTATCGCTGATATTTCTTTATCAAATGAATTTCAACAAAAAAAGCAACAATTTAAAACAACCCATATGGCACGTAATCTTTTAGTACAGTCATGAATTTTCGGAGAGCTCAAGCAAACGCCGGAAATTCAATTTTAGACATCAAAATACGACACTTTACTATTTTTTTCTTCTTCCTTTTTATTAATGTAGCTTTTTCACAACAAGGAAAGTCAGATGTTGCATTCAACACGTATGATGACGGTTTGCAAGGCGATGGTTTTGATGGAACCATAAGAACTGTTGCTTTGCAAACGGATGGGAAACTAATTGTTGGAGGTGATTTTTTAAATTTTAATGGGGCTTCAACTCCATATTTGTGTAGGTTACTGCCGGACGGTTCCAAAGATCTTTCGTTCAATTTAGGTTCGGGCATCGAAGGCAAAGTATATTGTTCCTTAATACAACCGGATGGGAAGATTATTTTAGGCGGTTCTTTTGTAACCTTTAACGGTGTAAATGTTGCAAAACTAATCCGTTTAAATGCTGATGGAACTAGAGATGTAACTTTTAACTCTTCTGCTGGGACTACCAATAATATAATATATTCATGCGATTTGCAATCAGATGGTAGTATTGTAATTTGTGGCAGTTTTACCGGTTACAACGGAGTTCCCGCACCTAGGGTAGCTCGAATTTTGCCTAATGGAAATATTGACACAGGCTTTGCAATAGGTAGTGGCGCTGGCTCCCTTGTTGAAGAAATCAAAATTCAAGCTGATGGTAAAATAATTTTGGGAGGATCTTTTACTTCCTTTAATGGAACTGCTTGCGGCAGAATAATTCGATTGAATAGCAATGGGACTGTTGACGCTACTTTTGTTCAAGGAGCCGGTTTTGATGATGATGTGTCAGCACTCGCGACACAAGCGGATGGGAAAATTTTAGTAGGGGGTGTTTTTTTAAATTTCAATGGTGTTAAAACCAGTAGAATAATTCGTTTGAATAGTGATGGCTCGCTTGACGCTACTTTTAGCACTGGCTCAGGGTTTAGTGGGGGTGTTGTAGCGGTTGTGAAACTAAATCCGGCTGGAGGTGTTTTGGTTGGGGGATCTTTTACGGGGACTTATAATGGAACAGCTGTTAATAGATTAGTTTTACTGGAAGCAAATGGAGTTATTAATCCTGCCTTTGATATTGGGGCAGGCCCGTTTTCGGCATCCGTTCTTGATTTAGCTACTGCATCTGATGGTTCTTGGTACGTTAGTGGGTCGTTTTCTATTTTTGATTCCCAAAATCAAGGACGTTTGGCGCGAATTGATGCCTTTGGCGCTTTAGACATTGGATATCTTACTGCTGGAGTTGGTTTTGATAATTCTGTTTTAAAAGTAAATGCGTTATCAGATAATAAAACGATGGTTTTTGGAAATTTCACCAAATTCAACGGAACGATGTGCAACCGAATTGCAAGGTTATCAGAAGACGGAGCAATTGATGTTTCTTTTAATAATTCTGGTGCTGGAGCCAATAATTCTATAAAAACCGCTATTGTACAACCGGATGGCAAAGTTGTTATTGCAGGTGTTTTTACATATTATAATGGTGTCGTAAGGAACAGGATTGCCAGGGTTCTGGCAAATGGAGACATTGATGCGGTTTTCTCTATTGGAACCGGATTTAACAATCAGGTGTATGCTTTGGCGGTACAACCTGATGGAAAAATAATTGTCGGTGGAAATTTCACAAGTTACAATGGGGTTTTGAAGAATAGAATCGCTCGATTATTACCCGATGGAACTTTAGACTCCAGTTTTAATACCGGTTCTGGAGCTGATGCTATCGTAGAAAATATTTTATTGCTACCCGATGGAAAAATTGTTTTAGGCGGCCAGTTTTCTTTTTTTAATGGGATTTCGTATAATCGGATGGTTCGCCTGAATGCGGATGGAAGCATAGATCCTGGATTTTCTATAGGAACTGGTTTTGACAAAAATGTGTATGCAATAGCACTACAATCAGATAATAAACTGATTGTTGGTGGGACATTTACAACATACAAAGGCGTTTCCGCAAAAAGAGTGTTGCGATTGAACAGTGATGGGAGTTTAGATATCACTTTTGCAACGGGATTGGGATTTAGTAATGGAGAAATTAGGGCAGTTTTAGTCCAGCCCGATGATCGCTTATTAATTGGCGGAACGTTCTCCGGTACATACAACGGGACAGCTGTGAGGCGAATGGTTCGGTTGCTAGCAACGGGAGATGTTGACACGACATTTTCGGTAAATTTGAATAATACGTTGTTTAGTATTTGTTTTACTCCCAATAATAAAGTGCTTATTGGAGGAAACTTCAATTCGGTTTCAGGTGTAACTAAACATCGAATAGCCCGAATTAAACTCTGTTCCAATAGCTCCGTTTGGAATGGGAGTTCCTGGAATAATGGAATACCATCTGCTGAAAAGACACTGCTTTTTCAGGGAAATCACCCCTCATTTACAACAGTAAACTCCTGTTCTTGTTTCATTAGTGCAGGGAACACGGTTACAATTCCGGCAGGAAATACGTTAGGATTGGTTTTCGATTATTCTGGTTCAGGCACATTAATTTTAGAAAACAATGCGGCATTGTATCAATATGAAGATCAGGTCAGTAATTCCGGAGTGATTCAATTAAAAAGAAAAACAACGCCCATTCTCCTCACAGATTATACCTATTGGTCGTCGCCTGTTTCAAATCAAAAACTGATTGATGTTTCTCCTGATACGCATTGGGATAAGTTTTATTCCTTTGATGCTTCAAGGAATTCATGGGCTAATGAGATTTCAACAAACGTAATGTCAGTTGGTAAAGGATATATTATTCGTGGTCCGAAAACTTTTTCAGAAACGAGTGCAGCAAATTATGAAGCTATTTTTGCGGGAGTTCCCAATAATGGGTTGGTGTCAGTGCCAATTGCGGCCACAGGTACGTCAAATTTGATTGGCAATCCGTATCCTTCAGCGATTAACGCAGATTTGTTTATAATTGCAAACAAAGAAACTATGGATGGAACTATTTATCTCTGGACACACAATACGGCTATTAATAAGAACGTATATACTTCAGATGATTATGCGGTGTATAACTTATTGGGAGGCGTTGGTACGAGTGCTGCAACTAATTCAGGCGTTAATAATACTAAGCCAGACGGGAAAATAGCTTCAGGACAATCTTTTTTTATGACGAGTATCAATGGTGGTGGGACAGCTATTTTTAATAACAGTATGCGTGTGATTGGTCAAAACGCTAGTTTTTTTAAATCAAGTGCCATTAATAAATCAAAATCTGAGGCTATAGAAAAAGACCGAATTTGGTTAAATTTGAGTAATAATGAAGGTGCTTTCAAACAAATCTTAATAGGATATGCAACGGGAGCGACAAATGATTTTGACCGTTCTTTTGACGGTGAGAGTTTTGAAGGAAATCAATATTTAGACTTTTATAGTAGGAGTCAAGATAAGAATTTAGTAATTCAGGGGCGTGCATTACCGTTTGAAGAGACGGATGAAATAAAATTAGGTTTTAGCAGTAAAGTAGCAGGAACTTTTATCATTAAAATAGATCAGACAGATGGAGTGTTAGTCAATAAAAATGTTTTTATTGAGGATAAATTAAATAATAATCTTGTTGATATAACAAACGAAAGCTATGCTTTCACTACTGCTGTGGGAATATTTGATGATCGTTTCGTTTTGCGATATACAAATAAAACCCTAATTTCGGATGAATTTATAAAAGAAGATGAATCTGTTTTTGTATCGACTAAAAACAAAGAGTTGCAAATAAAATCAACCAAAGAATTTATAGAGCAGGTTGTTGTATACAATTTAGCAGGAAGTACAATTTATCAAAAAAACGAAATCGACAACAATGATTTCTCAGTTCTGAATTTACTTGTTGGTCATCAAGTTGTGTTGGTAAAAATAGTTTTGCAGCATGGAAGGGTTGTTACCAAGAAAATAGTGTACTAAAATAGAAGCCTAAAAAAACCATCTTGCTCCTGCAAGATGGTTTTGAGTCTTTATTCAAAAACGAAGATTATTTCCCTTTGCCAGATGCTTCAAGGTTCTTCTCGATGGTATGTCCTGGTCGTGACCATTTTGGTTTTTCACCCAAGGGAGCAAATTGAGAATCTACAGCTTCAACGGTTTGAGGCTGAGAAACTTTTGTAAAGGGTTTTTGTGGATTTAACCCTAACATTTCAAACATTTTCATGTCTTCATTTACGTCAGGATTTGGAGTGGTCAATAACTTATCTCCAGCAAAAATGGAATTGGCACCAGCAAAAAAGCACATGGCTTGACCTTCACGACTCATGTTCATTCTTCCCGCAGAAAGGCGGACTTGGGTTTCTGGCATGATGATTCGGGTTGTGGCTACCATTCGGATCATTTCCCATATTTCAACTGGTTTTTCTTCTTCCATTGGCGTTCCTTCCACAGCAACCAAGGCGTTTATAGGCACTGACTCCGGTTGTGGGTTTAAGGTAGAAAGTGCGACAAGCATTCCAGCTCGGTCTTCAATACTTTCTCCCATTCCAATTATTCCGCCGCTACAAACAGTGACATTTGTTTTACGAACATTTTCTATAGTTTGCAAACGGTCTTCAAATCCGCGGGTCGAAATTACTTCTTTATAATATTCTTCAGAGGTGTCTAAATTATGGTTGTAAGCATATAAACCAGCTTCTGCCAGTCGATGTGCTTGGTTTTCAGTGATCATTCCAAGGGTACAACACACTTCCATATCCAGTTTGTTTATGGTACGGACCATTTCCAGTACCTGGTCAAATTCAGGACCATCTTTTACATTTCTCCAAGCGGCGCCCATGCATACACGGGATGATCCGCTTGATTTTGCACGCAAAGCTTGTGCTTTTACCTGACTTACTGACATTAAATCATTGCCTTCAATTTCAGTATGGTAACGCGCTGCTTGCGGACAATAACCGCAGTCTTCAGGGCATCCGCCAGTTTTTATGGATAAAAGGGTAGAAACTTGAACCACGTTAGGATCATGGTGTTCTCTATGAATAGAAGCTGCTTCATACAGCAAGTCCATCATAGGTTTGTTATATATTGCGATAATTTCGTCTTTGGTCCAATTGTGTTTTGTAATGCTCATTGATACTATTTTTTGATGGCTCAAAAGTAGTTAAATTGTTCTAAAGAACCAATGTAATACCATTGAAAAGCCGGTTCTGAAAATTTTAATAGCCAAATTAAGCAGATGTATACCGGTGTTTTTATATTCCATAAATTCTGGGCGTAGTATTGTAGATACAGCGGTTTATTGATATAGCGGATTTTAAAATTTAATAATACCGTCGCAAAGACCAATACTAATTGTGCTTTGCGACGGTATTAGAGGAAGGATTAATTTAAAATATAGGTTATGATTCAGCTCCGTGTTTGTCTGATGCATAGCGGGGGTCCCAATACAACATAAGCATAAAGGTGACAACTACAGCGGATACTATCCCTTCAAAAAACAAAGAAATGGAATACGTCATCACCGACGGATCCCCGCCAAATAAAAAGGTTTTGGATAGTGATCCCACATAAGCATCACCACCTTTGGAATAACTGTAAATAATTAAGCCAATAATGCTCAAAAATATTCCTGTAAGCGCCGTTAATAATGCTGAAACCGCATTAGAAACTAATATTGTTTTGTTTTCGGAAAAATTAGCCTTTAGTGTTCTATGGGCGCCGTAAAAGACAAACAACACGTTAAATAAACGCAACAAATAAATATCTGCCAGGCCTAAAAGTTCCATTATTAAGAAATAAAGACCAATTCCTATGAAAATAATGAATCCGTTTACTAATTCTTTAGGTAGTTTCATACAGTTAGTTTTAAAATTTAAAAATGATACATTTCTTATAAAAAGCATCCTATTTTCAAATTTACAGAAAAAATAGTAATGTTTTATGAAAAAATCAATATTTATTCCAATAGGCAAGTGCTGTTTTTTTGTCTTTTTCAAGTTGTTCTTTTAGTACGTCAACTGATTCGAATTTTTGTTCGGAACGAATTCTTTGAAGTATCGAGACACTAATATCTTGATTGTATAAATCAGCATCGAAATCAAAGTAATGAATTTCTATCGACTGATTTTGTCCATCAACAGTAGGATTGAACCCAATGTTCATCATCCCGAAAACCGTTTTTTGATTGATACTACTTTGTACAATGTACACTCCATTTTGTGGAATCAGTTTGTAGTTTTCTTCAACTTTTAAGTTAGCCGTTGGAAAACCGATAGTCCTTCCCAGCTGTTTTCCTTGAATGATTTTCCCAGTGAGTGAATAATCATAGCCTAAATATTCATTAGCCAGCGCCATATCACCTTCTAATAAGGCCTTTCTGATTTTAGTGGAACTCACGGAAATGGCATTGATTTCCTGAACGGATATTTGTTCTACTTCAAAATTATACTCTTTTCCAAAGGCGATAAGATCGTCAATATCAGCTGTTCGGTTTCGTCCAAATCGATGGTCGTGGCCTATTATTATCTTGTGGATGTGAAAACGATCTACGAGAATAGTACTTACAAATTCTTCGGCAGTCAATCTTGAAAAAGTTTCGTCAAAAGGATGGATGACAAGGTTTTCGATACCAATTTTTTCCAACAAATCAATTTTCTCAGTGATAGTGTTGAGTAATTTTAGATCAGAATGTTCCTGTAAAACCATTCGGGGATGCGGAAAAAAAGTAAGTACCAGACTTTCGTAATTCTCGTTTTCCGTATTTTGGGTCAGTTTATTCAGGATTTTTTTGTGCCCAATATGGACACCATCAAAGGTACCCAACGTTAGAATTGTTTTTTTTGGGGAAACGAAATCGTTTATAGAATGAAAAATCTTCAAAGCAAGTGTTTTATAATGGTGCAAATTTAAGGTATACAATTGATATAATTAAAAAAGGATTGAAAAGTTCAATGCTTTTTTAATGTATTATAGACTTTAATTTATTTTTTAATAAACGGAATAGTAGTCGTTTCAGATTGATTTTTCGATAATTTTAAAAAATAAATACCTTGCGATAAATGGGAGACGTTTATCTGAAGATCCTCCGCTGATTCTATTTTTTTTGATTTTAGGATCTGACCTAAAGTATTGATAATAGTGTAAACCTCCGGAGTATTGAGTTTGTTCTCACTAACTACGTTCAGTATGTTAGAGGTGGGATTTGGGTAGAGGTAAACCGAATTTAATTTTTCTATATCGACGGTAGATAATGATCCAATTCTAAAACTTTTAGATTGGGTTCCCCCAAAGGCTCCTCCGGTAGCAATAATTTCATTCGTAGGGGTTGATACAGTGTAAGAGCCATTTCCGAAATCACAACAGATACCATCATCTTGAGTATCAAATATAGTAAAAGTGTAACAATCATTGCCTGCGAGATCGAAGGTTGCCTTGATTGGATCAGGAAGCGGCCCGGTTTCTGGAAGATCTGTATAAGGGCCTCCTTTGTATAACACGGTTCCGGCTGAATTTGTAAGATTCCAGGTGGTTTCTGAACCATAATAGTCTTGTTGTAAGGAGAAAACTACTGTATTGCTGGCGTAATTTTTTGTAATGTCAAAATTTATAGTATCGCTGTTGTTGGCGCTGTTTTGATCCGTTTTCCTATTGGTACTAGTTATTGTACTGCTGAAATCATGATTGCCTCCAGTAGTAGTCAAACTATTTAAAGTAATATTTTGGGATTCGTTATTTGCCAGGCTTCCAGTCCAATTATAGGTTTGCAGGTTGTTATTATCAATTCCATAACTGATTGAGGCTTGAGTCAATGTTGCGCTGCCTTTATTCACGATTCTAATAACAGGAATAAAGCTAGTGCCGCAAGGAGGAATGTTTAAGTTTATAACCATTGTTGAAGCATCATTGGCAAAGATGACACCCGGGGTAAGTGCATCCGAAGTTTTCAAAGAAGCCCGTCTTACGGAATTATTCATTACAGTAATCATTCGTGCTTTTTGATCTGCTGTAAAGATGTTCATACAAGTGTCATCCGTATAGTCCATATAATTTTCAACCATATCTAAGCCTGGGGATGCGGGACAGGAATCAATATTTGATGGGCAGCCCGTGTTTTCTTGTCCTGCATTAGGCGTATCTTGACAAAAATCGTCTACATCACAGCCTCCGTCTCCCCAAATGTGGCGCAGCCCAAGCCAGTGTCCTACCTCATGGGAGGTTGTTCTCCCTTTGTCATAAGGAGTAGTGTAGTTTCCTCCGGTAAAATAACTGGATGAACCAAAAAAAGTATAACCAATCACGACACCGTCAGTGTTAGCGAAGCCTTCATCTTGATTTATTCCCGGCAGTCCGGAAGCACTAGGAAATTGTGCGTATCCCAAAAGATCGGTTTTGGTAAATTTGACTACCCAAATATTAAGGTATTTTTCAGGATTCCATTGTGTTTGGGGTTTTAGAGAGCCATCAATATCGACAGTAGACCAGCTTTCTCGCCCTAAGTTTACATGGTTTATCCCGTTTGATGAAATGCCCGATGGATCTCGTTTAGCCAGTGCGAATTCTATTTCTACATCAGCTCCTACAGAATTGGTGTTGAATCCTGGAGTGTTAGCTTTTTTTCTGAAATCTTCGTTGAGTACTTGAATTTGAGAAATTACTTGTTCATCAAAAATATTTTCATCACTGCCTAAAAGGTCGCCATTATGAATTACATGAACGACAACCGGTATGGTGATGACTGCATTTGTTTTGAATCCTTGTGCAGCATTCTTTTTTTTATTTTTTTCGAGTTCAATCTTTGGTGCTATCCATTGTTCAAATTCAGCAGTAGATATTCTGTTTGGATTTTTGGATTTTAGGTATTCTTCATATTCTGTCGTGGCACATCGAATTACAGAACCTTCCGGAATGATTTTATTTTTGCCAAAAAGAAGCGCTTTTGAAGGGGTGTTATTTACTTGTGCAAACGTAGGATTGATTGAAAAAAAAAAGCACAGTGTAATAAAAAAAATAATTTTTTTCATATTATGGATGTGTTTAGAAAAGGGTAATTCAATGTGTTGATTTTTAGTGTGTATTAAAAACATGCATTAAAATTAATTATTATTTTTATCTAATACAAATTAAAAAAAACAGAGGCGTACAAAGGAAGCATATTCCTTTTTTTATTTCCCGTTAAATGTGGTCATGGTAATTTCCAGTCCGGAAGTTCCAAAGGATTTTATGATTTCGGAGGCTAATTCCAGTCGTTCCGTAAGCGCTGTTTTTTCAGTATCATCCCAGTCGCCAAGGACATAGTCAACTTGTTTTCCTTTTTTGAATTCGTCACTGATCCCAAAACGGAATCGGGCGTAATTTTGCGTATTCAATACCAGATTGATGTTTTTGAGTCCGTTGTGTCCGCCATCGCTTCCTTTTTGTCGGATGCGAATGGCTCCAAAAGATAGATTCAAATCATCGGTGATCACCAGAATATTTTCAAGTGGAATATTCTCTTTTCCCATCCAGTATTGCACGGCTTTTCCGCTCAAATTCATATATGTGTTGGGTTTGAGTAGCAAAAAAGTTCTTCCTTTGAATTTGTATTGGGCCAGTGTACCCAGTTTTACGGTTTCGAAAGTAACGCTTTCTTTCCGGGCGAGGAAATCCACGATTTTAAAACCAATGTTGTGGCGAGTGTTTACATACTCGGCGCCAATGTTGCCGAGTCCTATTATTAAAAATTTATTACTCACGTTTTCTATATTATTTTTTTGGTGTTCGAGAGCCTCTGATTTCCTACAATCTGTATTATTCTCAGTTTTTGTATGCGAGAATAAATTTGAAATCCATTTTATCATACTGCAAAAATAGACTTAATTAGAATAGTGTACTATTAGATTTTTAGAAAATCGGTATTGGGAACAAAATAGTTCTGGATAGCCCTGATGGGAGTGGCATCCCGCGCTTTTTGGCGTGGATACAACGGACAGCAGGAGGAGCGTTATTGTGAAAATGGGTAGTGGTGCTCCTCATAATTTAAAATAGGATAATGAGGTTTCTCGTTGCTCTAAATGAAAAAATAAAAAGCAAAAAAAAGCACCAGTTGTAGAACTGATGCTTTCTTGAATGATTGAAAAAATATTATTTTTTCTTTCCTTTTACGGGAGCTTTTGCTGCTTTTGCTGCCTCTTGAGCTGCTTTCATAGCGGCACGAGAGATTTTCACTTGACAAATTACAGTGTTGTCCGGGTGCATGATTTTGTAGTCCGGAGAAGCTACTTTAGTAACGTACAATTTGTTACCCATGTCTAAGGCAGTAATGTCAGCTTCAATAAAATCAGGAAGATTTTTTGGTAAAGCTTTTACTTTTAGTTTACGAGTGTTCAAACGTAAATCTCCACCGGCCATAACTCCTTTAGAGTTACCAATGATTTTTACAGGAACTTCCATAGTGATTTCTTTGTCATCAAATAATTGAAAGAAGTCAATGTGTAAGATCTTGTCAGACACCGGGTGAACCTGAATGTCTTGTAAAATAGCGTTAAATGATTTTCCTTCACCTAGATTGATCTCAACTGTGTGAGCGTTTGGGGTGTAAACCAAGTTTTTGAAAGCCATAACTTCTGCTGAGAAATGAACTGCCTGATTTCCTCCGTATAATACGCAAGGAACCAATCCAGCATTACGTAGGGCTTTAGTCGCAACTTTACCCACGCTTTCTCTTTCTGATCCTTTAATTGTAATCGATTTCATTGTAAAAAAATATAGTTATTAAATAATATTACTTGTTTGGCTTTTAGCTTTTGGCTATCAGCAAGACTTTATAACTTTAAGACATTGGACTTTACGACTAATGTATTACATTATAAATTTTCCACTTATGGAATTGTTGTGGTGCACCATGTGCATAACTTCAGCAAAAAGAGGCGCACAACTCAACACTCTTATTTTTTTTGATTCTTTCTTTAACGGAATAGAATCGGTGACGATTAATTCTAATAATTTAGAATTCTCTATTTTTTCGTAAGCATCCCCGGACAAAATCGCGTGTGTACAAATTGCTCGTACGCTCAGTGCTCCTTTTTCGATCATTAAATCTGCGGCTTTCGCCAAAGTGCCTCCGGTATCAATCATGTCATCTACTAAGATTACATTTTTACCTTTAACTTCACCAATCAATTCCATGGTGTCAATAATATTGGCTTCTTTTCTTTGTTTGTAACAAATCACCACATCCGATTCTAAGAATTTAGAATACGCATAGGCTCTTTTTGAACCTCCCATGTCTGGAGAAGCGATAGTCAGATTGTCTAAACCTAAACTTTTTACGTACGGCAAGAATATTGTCGATGCAAAAAGGTGATCTACCGGTTTTTCAAAGAATCCTTGAATTTGATCTGCGTGCAAATCCATGGTCATTACTCTTGTTGCGCCTGCAGCATCAAGTAAATTAGCCACTAATTTAGCTCCTATCGGAACTCTTGGCTTATCTTTTCTATCTTGTCTTGCCCAACCAAAGTAAGGAATTACTGCTGTTATGTGTCGTGCCGAAGCCCGTTTTGCAGCATCAATCATCAGTAACATTTCCATCAAATTATCTGCCGTTGGAAAAGTAGAACAAACGATAAAAACCCGTAATCCTCTGATAGACTCTTCATAAGAAGGCTGAAATTCACCGTCGCTGTATTTTGACATGGTGATTTTCCCTAAAGGGATTCCGTATTGCTCTGCTATTTTTTCAGCCAGATAGACACTTTGTGAACACGCAAAAATTTTAGCTTCTGGTTCTAGGTGTGACATTTAATTTGTTGTTTTTATTCCGCTGCGCTCCATACTGTTGGCTTTGTCATTTGTATAAAGCCGTATGTTTGTATTTGCCTCGGGTGTAGTTAGTTGTGTGTTGTGTTTTTAACGAGGTGCAAATTTATAAAATTTATTCAACTCTGAAAGGAAAAAATTAAGTATTTTTAGTTGAACATTTAATATTATTTTTTACATTTGCATCGTGTTAAAGGAATTGATGGTTGATTTAAACACAACCACCTCTTTTATTGCGTTGAAATAACTGTTGTTATTTCATGTCTAGCTAAGCCCGGATGGCGGAATTGGTAGACGCGCTGGTCTCAAACACCTGTGGGAAACCGTGCCGGTTCGACTCCGGCTCCGGGTACATTAAAAGTCCGTAATAGCGTTGTAAATCAACACTTTACGGACTTTTTTTATTGTAGTTTCCCGACCATTGCTACTTCTAGTCAAAACGTTGATTACTTCATTCACATTAGTGGTTCGACAACCATCATTTCTGAAAAGTAGTTTTCCAGTAAATATTGAACCAGCTAATATTATTTTCTAATCATAATTAGATACATAAATTCTTTTTCCGTGGGATACAGCATGATATTTAATTCATTGAGAACTTATGTAAATGCTATAGAATGCTTCTCAAATACGAGAATTACCTGTTATTCCTAGTGTGTTATTTATTGTTGTTTTATCTCAAACTTTATATATTCAGATGGGGTCATATTAAATTGTCTTTGAAAACTTCTACCGAAACTTACCTGTGAATTAAAACCAACCATTTCGGCTATTTGATAGATTTTATAACTACCTGTTTTCAATAATTCGGCAGCTTTTTTAAGTCGGGTAATATTTATTAAATCAAGAGGAGTCAAATTAGTGACACTATTAATTTTTCTGTACAATGTGGATCGACTCATATTCATATTCAATGCCAAGGTGTCAACACTTAAATTAGAATCTGAAATATTGCTAATGATAATTCCATCGAGTCTTTTTATGAAATTTTCGTCGACACTGGTATGAGCCATCGTTCTGATATGAGCCAGAGGAGAACTTGAATAATGGTCTATTATATTTCTTCGATTATCCAATAAATTAGACACTTGTACTTTGAGATATCCCATAGAAAAAGGCTTGTCAATGTATGCGTCTGCACCAGATTCTAACCCCTCTATCCTAGCCCCAAGGGATATTTTTGCAGTTAATAAAATAATGGGAATATGGCTTGTACTTATATTAGTTTTCATTTTTTCACAAAATGTAAAACCGTCCATTTCTGGCATCATGACATCGCTGATTATTAGTTGGATGCTCTCGTTATCAACAATATCTAATGCTTGGATGGCATTTGTTGATTTTATTATTGTGTAAGTATCCATTAAATCTTTAGCAACAAAATCTAGTAAATCCTCATTGTCTTCTATCAAAAGGATAGTCGGTTTATTGTTTTCGATTTTTAATTTATGAGTAGAGAAGTCGTCTTCTACTTTAATATCAGATTTTTTTACATTGTCAAAATCGAACTCTTTATCCTGATGTATAGGAAGTTTGAGTACAAAACTATTCATTGCAGCATCATTAGTGTCTAATTTTAATTTGCCTTTGTGTAGCTTCACAAGGGAATAAGCCAAGGCTAGACCTATTCCAGTTCCGGATTGATTTTCGGTTCCTGGCGCTCTAAAAAAAGGTTCAAATATCTTGTTTCTAAGATGGGATGGAATTAATTTACCATCATTTTTTATCGTTAATTTGAAATAGCCTTCCTTTTTTGATAAGGAAAGAATAATGTTAGATTTTGAATATTTTATCGCATTATTAAACAGATTACTCAATATTTTAGTCAATACTTCAGCATCGACAAAAGCAATCAAATCATCTGTTTCTAATTTAAGTTCAAAATAAATGTTCTTGCTTTTTATTATTTGACTAAACTGCGTGTAAGTTTCTCGTACTAAATCTGAAATATTTGTTTTGACAAATGTAAGGCTAACGTTTTCTAATTCAGTTTTTCTAAAATCTAATAATTGACTAACTAAATTGAGCAAACGACTTACATTTTTATCCATAATAGACAAATTCTCCTTTATTTCAGTACCCGGATCCACTTTATCAAGCAACTTTTCTAAAGGACCTTTTATCAAGCTTAGTGGTGTACGAATCTCGTGAGAAATATTGGTGAAAAACTCAATCTTGGCATTGTATAATTCTTTTTCCTTTTTGTTATTTAGTTCTGTTAATAAATACGAATTTCTTAACTTTATTCTGTTGTGATAAAATCTAAAGCCTTGAAAACACAAAACAATTAGAATACAAATGTAAAAGACGTACGCCAAATTACTTTTCCATAGAGGTGGTAAAATAGTAATTTGTACTGGTGATGACTTACTCCAAATACCGTTAACGTTAAGTGCTTTCACTTTAAAAACATAGTTCCCAGAAGATAAACCAGAAAAATAAACCTTATGCCTTTTTCCTAACGAAATCCAATCACTTGTAGAGCCTTCAAGCTTATACCAATACTTCACCATTTCAGGTGCAGTATAACTTAATGACGTAAAATCAAGATTAAAAGAATTCTCATCTGGATATAAAGTAATCTCTTCGTTGTTGGTGATAGAATTATTATAAGTGGAAATACTAGTTTTTCCCGACGATTCTTTTCCTAATATTTCTATTCCTGTCAAAAAAATAGAGGGACGAAAAGTGTTTTTTAAAAACCTTTTTGGATTAAAAGCGACCATGCCGCTCGTGCTGCCAAAATAAATCATACCGTTTTTGTCTTTGTAAGCTGAATTATAATTGAATTGATTATTTAAAAGGCCGTTGTCTTCCGTGTACACCTTAATTTTTTTTGATTCTTGATCGAATTCAACCAAACCTTTTGAAGTACTTATCCAAAGAATATTTTTTTCACCACTAATAATAGAGTAAAATACATTGCTGGGAAATCCATCTTTAGTAGTGTAATTTTTAAATTCATTGCTCTTATAATTATATACATTAAGCCCATTTTCAGTTGCGATCCATAAATCATTTTTATAGTCTTGGAAGATGCCATTTATTGCATTATTACTGATGCTTTTTGAATTGTCTTTATTTTGTTTAAAAACAATGCGCTTATTAGTCCTTGGATTATAACTAATTAAACCATCCCAATAAGTACCAGCCCAAAGAATGCCTTTTTTATCTTCCATAAACGAAGTATAAAAAACCCGTTCTGCAAATCCTTTAATGTTGATGAATTTATCTTTTCCTGCATCGTAAGTTTGTATACCCGTTGAAGTAATAACAAAAATTTGTTTTGAAATATTTTGATAAAGTGTGTAAACAAAATTACTGGAGAGACCATGACCATCTCCTACACTGTAATGTTTGATAACTTTTCCAGTGTCGGTATCCATGATGTCAATTCCACGATCAAACGTGCCGATCCACAGTTTATTTTCTTTGATTAATAGCCCATGAATGTTGTTATGGGTCAATAAGTTGCTGTTTTTGGAAAGATCGTAATTAGTAAAAAGTCCCGTCTTGGGATTAAACTTATTAAGTCCAGCATCCTCAGTACCAATCCATAAATTCCCATTTGGGTCCGAACGAATTTCACGAACTGCATTACCGCTAATTGAATTTTCACCAAGTTTTGGATAATATTTTTTGAATTGTATGTACTGTTTTGGATAATAATTAATGCCCCCAAAATAAGTACCTATCCAAACGCCTCCTTCAGAATCTGCTGTCAAGGAATAAACTGCATTATCGGAAATAGAGTAGGGATTATTATAGCTTTTAGTTAAATTTTTATACCTAGAACTCTTCAAATTATAGATAATTAAGCCAGATTCTGTTGCAATCCACAACTCGTTTGGATTAATTTTTAAAAAATCTCTTATGTATAAAGGTTCACCATTATGCAGACGCAATCGTTTGATACTATTGTTACGAATATGATAAACTAGCACACCACTATTTTGTGTTCCGATAAAAATATTATTTTCACCTTCACATATTATTTTGCTAATATTTATGGGAAGTTTGTTTTTTGTGGAGATGTTAATACTAATTTTTTTAAACGAATTTGTTTCTTTATTGTAACCATATAGATTATTATTAAATGCCACCCAAATTCTTCCATCAGGTGCTCTGGTTATTTCTTCTACATTAAACAATAATTTATTTTTATAACTAACCGTCTTTTTAGTTGCTATTGTGTACTTGAATAATGTTAAGTCTGCAATGTACCATAGGTTTCCATCATTATCATTCTCAATGTCAACAATGGGTTTGTTTAAAGACTTTCTTAAAAGGCTGAAATCTTCTGCTTTTTCATTGTATTTGAATAATCCATTATTAGTTCCCACCCACAATTGACCATTGTATTCGTGGAGACATTCAATAAAATTACTCCCTATGCTATTAGGACTATTAGTGTCATTTCGAAAAGTTTTAAAAGTGTAGCCATCAAATCTGTTTAACCCATCTTTGGTGCCAAACCACATAAACCCTTTTTTATCTTGAAGAGAGCTAAGCACAGTATTATGTGATAAACCATTTTCGCTTTTATACTTTTTAAAATAAAACTCTTGCCCAAATGAAGAATTGGTCAAGAAATAAATTATGAAGAGGTGAACGATGTATTTTTTCATTTTTTAATCTTAATACTAATTTTGTGAATAAAAGTAAATAAATAGAATGCCAATTTTCAATTCATATTATCCTATAATTATACAATTCATTCCATAAATAATAATATTACTGATAAAATAAATATTATAATTGATTTGTATAAAAAATGACACGTTAAATATAGATTTATTTTTTTTTTTGACCGTGTTTTGTTTAGAAATAACCAAATAAACTATTACAAAATGAAAAAAAATGTACCAAAATTAATTAAATTAGTCATTACCTTAACATTTTGCTTATTTGCGTTCCTAAACAACGCTTATTCTCAAGGCCAAATTAATATTAGCGGTGAAATTAAAGGTAGTGATGGAACTCCATTACCGGGTGCCAATGTCTTAATTTCAGGAACTCAGCTTGGATCTACTGCCGATTTTGATGGGAAATTCACATTGAAAAATGTTTCTTCTAATGCTGTGTTAGACTTTAGCTATATTGGTTATCAGAGCCAATCAATTAAAGTCAATGGACGTACTACAATTAATGTTGTTTTAATTTCAGACAGCGGTAATTTAGACGAGGTGGTCATAATTGGATACCAATCGATACGAAAAAGTGATTTAACAGGTGCTATTGCTGTTATTGATCCAACTAAAACAAATAAAAACATCTCAAACTCCCTTGCTGAATCTCTGCAAGGATTAGCCGCAGGTGTAACTGTTAGAAACGGTGGACAACCGGGACAAAATTCTCAAATAGAGATAAGAGGATCAGCTAGCTTTGTTAATTCTAATCCATTATACATTATTGATGGAATGATTACTGACGCAAATCAAACCATAAATAATAATGATATTGAGTCTATCCAAATTTTAAAAGATGCATCTGCAGCAGCGATTTACGGTTCAAGAGCTGCCAATGGAGTTATTATTATTAAAACTAAATCAGGCAAAGAAGGACCACTTAAAATTTCCGTTACGCTTAACACTGGGATACAACAAATTCCTAAAACTTGGGATGTAATGAACAATGCCCAATATGCCGAATTACAAAAAACAAGTTATACAAATTCTGGATTAATGCCTCCTTTATCAATTGGAGCAAATTTTAATCCCAATATCAATACAAATTGGCAGGATGAAGTGACGAGAACCGGAAATACTGTAGACTTAAACATTGGCGCCTCTGGGGGTACTAAAACTTCTTCCTATTTTCTTTCTGCAAGCCAGTTTGAAAACAAAGGAGTGCTAATTGGAAGGTCTTTTCAAAGAACATCTTTTAGAGTGAATACCCAGATGAAAAAAGGTATCGTAACTATCGGAGAAAATTTATTAATATCTAATTCAACCACAAAACAACCTTTAGGATCTTTTGATACGGGTAATCCTTTTTTCGATATGGTGACTATGTTGCCTGTTATTCCTGTAAAAGGTGACGGGTACATAAATGCTAATAATCCTGGAGGTTGGGGAATAGGAACTGTAGATGCCGTTTCATTTTCAAAGAATCAAGTTGCCGTTACTGATGTTTTACGTGAAAACATAAATTTTGCGAAATTAGTTGGTAATGCTTTTGTAAATGTGGAGATAATAGAGGGTTTAAGCTATAAATTTAATGTTGGTGTTGATGCAAGTTTTGACTTTTCTAAAGGAATAAGACGAAATGGAGTTACCCAATTTAATGCTGCAGTTCGCCCTAGTTTTATCGCTGACAATAGATCAAGATTTATCAGTGTTTTGATGGAACATACCCTTAATTTTAACAAAAAAGTAGGGAAACATAATTTAAATGGTGTAGTAGGTATTTCTGACCAACAAACAAAAAGAGATTTCTCTTTAGCTATGAGAAGTAACATTACGGAATTGGGAGATCAAATATTTACCCAAATAAATTCAACAACAGGAACATCAACTAGCGAAGGTGCAATCACAGATGATTATAGAACTTTTGGTTATCTAGGGCGAATAAATTATGATTATGCCAGTAAATATTATGTAACCCTTACAGGAAGAATTGACAAAGACAGTCGTTTTAGTAAAGACAATAGAACAGGTAATTTTCCATCAATAGCGGGTGCTTGGAGAATTAGTAAAGAAGATTTTTTTAATGTTCCTTGGATTGATGATTTGAAAATAAATGCTTCGTATGGTGAGTTGGGAATCGTAACCTTGGGTTCTTTTGATTGGCAAGGAACAATAAATAACAATACAAGAGCGATTCTTGGCGGTATGCCTCAAGTGGGTTCCTATCAAGCTACATTGGTGAACCCGGATTTACGTTGGGAAAATAGAAAAACACAAAATTATGGTCTAGAAACATCATTATTTAAAAATACAGTAAAACTGTCTGCGGCATATTATAATTCATTGTCTGAAGATGCCCTAGTTACTAATTTGCCTATTGCCGTTTATTTAGGTAATTTAGGGGGTACTCCTCCAGTAAATGCAGGCTCAATTAGAAATACTGGATTTGAACTTGAAGCTTCATACGCGAACAATGTCAATGAATTTAAATGGAATGTTGGTTTAAATTTTACAACCATAAAAAACCGTGTTGAAAAAGTTGGAAACCGTGGAGAAGGCATAGATTACATACAAACTGGATTGACAAGGTCCAAGGTGGGACAACCTTTAGGCCAATGGTATTTGTTAAAAACAGATGGTATTTTTCAAAACCAATCTGAAATAGATGCTCACTCGTTAAATGGCAATTTGATTCAGCCTTTTGCAAAACCTGGAGATGTCAAATTTGTAGACAGCAATGCGGATGGAAGAATATCTGATACGGACAGAGACTTTAGTGGATCTTCATCATGGCCAACTTTACAAACAGGATTACAACTTGGAGCTAATTATAAGAATTTTGATTTAAGTGCGCAGTTTGTGGGGATCTTTGGAAATGAAATATTTAATAGTGTGAGACAACAGTTAGATTCCTATCAAAATACAAACTTTAGAAGTGATGTAAATCCCTGGACCCCAACAAATACAAATACAAGTGACCCGAGAATTGGTGTAGCAACAAATGATCAAGGTTTGGTTGACAACGCTAGATTTAGTTCAGATAGATGGTTGGAAGATGGCTCATACCTTAGATTGCGAAATATTCAACTAGGATATTCATTTGAAGACAGTATTCTAAAAAAATTAAAAATGACTGGATTGCGTGTTTATGCAACAGGACAAAATTTATTTACAATTACCAAATATTCTGGACTTGATCCCGATGTGCAAGGTAATGGTATTCTCGAAAGAGGTGTGGACAACGGAAACTGGCCTTCAAATCGAATTCTTGCATTTGGTGTAAATCTAGAATTTTAAAAACAAAAAACTAAAGTAAAAAATCATGAAAAATATATTAATATTATTTGTACTGTTAACAATTTTTTCTTCTTGTAGTGACGAGTTAGATAAAGTTAACCCAAACGAAGTAACTAACCAAAGTTTTTGGCAGAATGAAAGAGATGCTGTAAAAGGTGTTAATGCCTGTTATAGTACCTTGCACAGAGGAGGATTTTCAAGATGGCAACCCATGCTTTATGATTTGCGATCCGATGTGGGTGTAAGTTATAGCCCCTGGAGTGATTTGGCCAATGCGATGAATAATTTCATACAACCAGACTCTAATTTTGGACCAATGGTTGATGTTTATTTTGATAATTATGTTGGAATCAATAGAGCAAATGCTGTCCTTGCAAATGTGCCGGCTATAACTATGGATTCAAACTTGAAAGCAAGAGTATTGGGCGAAGCCTATTTTTTCAGAGGAATGCATTATTATCATTTAGCCAGTTTGTGGGGCAATGTTGTTTTGCAATTAAAACCATCTGCACCAACAGATTTACCAACAACTTCGACTGAGGCTAAAGTTTGGGCTCAAGTAGTTAAGGATTTAACGGAAGCCGTTGCCAGTTTACCAAAGAGCTATGCGGATCCAAAAGATCAAGGAAGAATTACTAAAGGCGGTGCCAATGCTTTATTAGCAAAAGCCTACATGCAATTAGGCGATTACGAAGCTGCTAAAAAAGCGCTTGATTATTTAGTTGTTGGCGATGGAGCTAGTGCCTATAATTTAGTGTCGAATTATTCCGAAAATTTCAAAATCACTTCAGAATTTAATACAGAATCCGTAATTGAATGGAGCTATATTGAAAATCCTACAGAAGGAACAGATAATGACGTACAAACCGCTAACCATAATTATGGAACATCTATTGGTCAATTCTATGCACCACCTGGAGTAGGGTTTTCAGATGCTGAAGCATTAAGATGGGTAGTTGATGAATTTGAAATTGAAAAAACGGTTTCAAACGAAAGAGATCCCAGACTGCCGGCAACATTTTTATACAACTTTACTAACGAAGCCGGTCCTGCTGCCACAATGGTTTATGGTCAAACATTTTTACAAAGATATGGCAACAATAAAAGGGTATCTTTTAGAAAGTTCCTTCACGATCACGCTAGAAATTATGAAGGCTTCAGAGGAATTAACAACTACAGATTTATTCGGTATGCCGATGTTCTTTTAATGTATGCTGAATGTTTGAATGCAACTGGAAAAACTAACGATGCCTACCAATATGTTAATCGAGTACGGTCAAGAGCAGGCTTAGCGCCCTTAGCAACCGGGAAGTCACAGCAAGCATTTTTAACTCAAATCAAGCATGAACGCCTCTTAGAATTATCAGGTGAAGGTCATAGATTTAACGATTTAAAAAGATGGGGTGATTTAGTACCAACATTAAGTAGCAAGGATCCTGGATTTAATAATTTTGTAAAAGGGAAACACGAATTACTGCCTATACCACAAAGAGACTTGGATATTAATCCAAATATGACACAGAATCCTAATTGGTAAAATACAGATTAAAAACCCGTTGGTGCTGTTTTTTTTAATCATTTGCACCTAACGGGTTTTATCCTAAATATTTAATTTAAGAACTACAAGTATGGAATCACTAAAAATAAAATTGAGAAAATGTGGAGCCATTTCTATTGTCTGTCTTACGGTAAGTTTATTTATTTCTTGCAACAGTAGCCAAATTAGCAGTGAAAGTCCAAAAATTGACGCAATGTCTACTGCTACTACGTTTAAAAATCCAATTCTGAGCTCTGGTGCTGATCCTTGGGTGTATAAAAATGGCAATGAATATATTGTGACATTTACTACCGGAAATAATATCACATTGATGCGAACAGAGAAAATGTCTGAACTTAAAAATGGTACAAAAAAAATAATTTGGACCCCACCCTCGTCTGGTTTTAATTCGAAAGAAATATGGGCACCCGAATTACATAAAATTAATGGAAAATGGTATGTCTATTATGCTGCGAGTGATGGCGATAATAAAAATCACAAAATGTGGGTTCTTGAAAATTCGTCACAAGATCCATTTCTGGGAACATGGGTAGATAAGGGGGAATTAAAACTGCCCGATGATAAATGGGCAATCGATGGAACCCATATCGAGATTAACAACGAGTATTACTTTGCCTGGTCTGGATGGTCTGGTGATACTAATGTCAGTCAAAATTTATACATAGCCAAATTAGAAACCCCCTTTAAAGTTTCAACAGAAAGAGTATGTTTATTGAAACCAACCGCAACTTGGGAAACTAATAATACCAATCCTTTGGTAGCAGAAGCACCCCAATTTTTAATTAGAGACAATAAGGTATTCTTGTTCTATTCGGCAGGAGGATGTTGGACAGATGGATATAGCATTGGAATGATATCGATGGAAGTATCAAAAAATCCTTTAGATGTAAACTCATGGACAAGAAGCGAAAACAATCCTCTTTTTAAATCTAATACAACTGGAAACACCTTTGGGCCCGGTCACAATTCTTTCTTTAAATCTTTAAACGGCAAAGAGGATTGGATTCTATATCATGCCAACCCGCAACCTGGACAAGGATGTGGAGAAAATAGATCAATGAGAATGCAGCAATTTACGTGGGATAACAATGGTTTTCCAGTTTTTGGAATTTCGGAACCACTTAATAAAGAATTAATTATCCCTGCAGGGGAATAATTTAAAAATATTTAATCCTTAATGTATTAATATTCATAGGATTAATGGTTTGAGTTAGTTAATTAAATAACCGTTTTTTTATCAAAACGGTTGTTTTTCAATAACGAAAAAATAATAATTAAATCTCAATAATACTAAAATGAAAAAATATATCGTAAACCTGTTTGCTATACTTACTTTAAATGCAGGATTGGCTCAAGAAAACAAACAATACAATCAGAACAAATGGTCTATTGAAAGAGCAGAAAATTGGCATGCTCAAAATAATTGGATGGTAGGAGCTAATTTTATCCCAAGTACAGCTATAAATCAATTGGAGATGTGGCAGGCAGACACGTTTGATCAAGGAACAATTGACAAAGAATTAGGGTATGCTCAAAGTATTGGCATGAACACCATGCGTGTATACCTGCATAGTTTAGTGTACAAGGAGAATCCGGAAGGTTTTAAAAATCGGATCAAAACATATTTAAAAATAGCAGATAAACACAGTATAAAAACTATTTTTGTAATATTTGATGATGTATGGGATAAAAACCCAAAAATAGGTGTACAGCCAAGTCCTAAACCAGGAATACATAATTCTGGTTGGGTACAAGATCCAGGAGATCCTGCCTCTAAAGAAGATAAAAACTTTCCGGAACTAAAAATTTATGTTCAAGATATCATCAAAACATTTTCCAAAGATGACCGTATCGTGATGTGGGATTTATATAATGAACCCGGTAATAGTGAAAAATTGAATACTTCAATGAATCTTCTTTCTAAAGTTTTTGAATGGGCTAGAGAAATTAACCCAAGTCAACCTTTAACGGCTGGATTGTGGACTTGGAGTTTTCAAGAACTCAATGCTTTCCAAGCTTTAAATTCTGATATTATTACATACCACCATTATGGGGACGCTGCAGAGCATCAACAAGTAATTCACTTATTAAAATCACATGGTAGACCCATGATTTGTACAGAATATATGGCTCGAACTAGAAATAGCAGGTTTTCAAATATTCTGCCATTATTAAAAAAAGAAAACATTGGAGCAATTAATTGGGGCTTAGTAGCAGGAAAGTCAAATACTATTTATCAATGGGACACTCCTATGGTAAATGGGGAAGAGCCTATTGAATGGTTTCACGATGTGTTTACAAAGGATGGTGCGCCATATCGTCAAGATGAGGTAAATTTGATAAAAAAATTGACTGCAAAAAAATAATGACATTCAACCTGCTTGATTAAAACAACGGAAGTTTGTAAAAATATCAAAAAACGAGAAGGGCTAATTTACAGTCCGATTAAATTGAACAATAAAAAATAATATTCATGAAATTAAACAAAGTGCTTTTAGCTTTTTTTATTTGTTGTTTTCAAGCAGGAATTTCTCAGACATTTACGCAACCTATTGCAGATTTAGCAGATCCTCATATTACTTATGTAAACGGATACTATTACTACACTGGAACTACTGGTGGAGACATTTCTATTAAAAAGGCAACAACTCTTGAAGGCTTAAAACAAGTGAGATTAACAAGATTATTTGGACCGGGAAATGTGGGTGCTCAAACAGGAGACTATTGGGCTCCCGAATTACATCAACTGGATGGGAAGTGGTATATTTATTACACTGCTAAAGAAACAGGGTCAAATGTTCAAAAATCATTTGTGATCGAAAACAGTACCAGCGACCCAATGTCAAATAATTGGAATTTCAGGGGAAAGCTTTCTTCTACGGGTGCGGATTATTATGCTATAGACGGAACAGTTTTGGAACTTTTAGGGAATCGCTATTTTTTCTGGTCAGGAATAGACGCAACAACAAATGCACTTGGAAGAGATAAACCGCAAAGAATTTATGTGTCTTTAATGAGTAATCCGTGGACTCTGACTGGCTCAAGGTCATTGTTATCAAGCCCAGGGGAATTGTCTGGAGGAAATTTTGGTGATGTAAATGAAGGACCTGAAATTCTTTTAAAAAACGGAAAGATATTTATGGCCTATTCTGCCAATGGTTGTTGGACACCAGACTACAAAATGGGGATGATGTATATGAATGATTCGGCTAATCCTTTACTTCTGTCTTCTTGGACAAAGATGCCTGACCCTGTTTTTGCAACAAATGCGGCAACCCGTAGCTATGGTCCGGGACACAATTGTTTCTTTAAATCTCCGGACGGTACAGAAGATTGGTTTGCCTATCATGCAACGCCAAATTCTGGAGGTGATTGCGGAAATACTAGAACTACAAGAGCTCAAAAAATCACTTTTGATGGAAACGGAATTCCACAATTTGGAAAGCCTTCCGTTATAGGAGAACCAGTAACTGCACCTAGTGGAGAACCTACATTGCCTTTTCAAGGGGTGGCAAATGGGCTGTATAAGATTAAACAAAAGAACACTACAAAATTAGTTGAAATTGCAGGAGCTGTTTATGGCAATCCTGCAAACATTATACAATGGGAGGACAACGGAGGACTAGGGCAAAAATGGTGGATTCAAGCTACTGGGGATGGTTATTATACTTTTATATCTGCATTGAGTGGTTTAGCAATGGAAATTGGAGGTTGTAGCGTTTCTAATCTAGCCAGTGCCACAATTTGGACGCCTAATGGAGCTCCTTGTCAATTATGGTCTATAACGGATATCGGTTCAGGGAATTATAGTATTACTAATAAGAATAGTGGTAAAACACTCGAGATAGATGCTGCTGATATTAATGTTAATGGGGGAAATGTTCAGCAAAACACTTCGACTGGAACAGATAGTCAACAGTTTAAACTTGAATTTGTAAGAGCAACATTAAACACATTAAATAGGGATAGGTCTAACACGGTGAAAATTTATCCAAATCCAGCAAAAGAAAAATTTACAATTACTGGACTAAATAACCAAGACAGCATTGTACAAATCAAAATTATTGATATTGCAGGGAAAACTATAAGAGAAACTAATACGACTACAACTGATGGGGAATGTAAGGTTGATGTTTCGTCTTTAAAATCAGGATTATATTTTATTCATATTTCTAATGAAGGAAATACGATTTACGAAAAAATAATTATTGATTAAATCCCTTGTTGAAAAGCATGTAAAACATCCAGAATTGAGTCAAAAACAATTAAAAAAAAACAATGAAAAAAGCGATTTTAATTATGTCTTTTATGTTCATTACAGTAATAACTATTGGGCAAAACAAAAAACACATGAATACTAAACTACTTAAAAAAAGCGATTTTGAAAGAGAAATAGATGGTAAACAGATCTCACTGTATACGTTAAAGAATAATTCGGGAATGATTTCGGAAATTACCAATTATGGGGGTAAAGTTGTTTCATTATGGACCCCAGATAGAAAAGGTCATTATGAGGATATAGTTTTGGGATATCCAAATATTGATGATTATTTAAATTCTAAAGAAAAATATTTTGGAGCTTTAATAGGTAGATATGGTAATCGTATTGCGAACGGAAAATTTTCAGTAGATGGTAAAGAATATGATTTGGCCAAAAACAATGGCCTGAACCATCTTCATGGAGGAAATAAAGGATTTGAATCTGTTGTTTGGGATGCTGTACAGGTGGATCATCAAACTTTAGAACTACGATATGAATCAAAAAACATGGAAGAAGGTTATCCTGGAAATCTTGTTGTAAAGGTTGTTTACAAACTTACAAACAATAACGAATTGAAAATTGAGTATTGGGCATCCACTGATGCTCCAACGGTAGTAAACTTAACTCATCATTCATTTTTTAATTTAAAAGGAGCTGGAAACGGGACGATCAACAACCATCTTTTACAGATCAATGCGGCCTATTACACACCAGTTGACGAAGGGTTAATTCCTACTGGAGAAATAGCCAGTTTAGAGAATACAGCTTTTGACTTCCAAAAAATAACTGCAATTGGGCAAAGAGTCAATGCCGAAAATCAGCAACTCAAATATGGTCTTGGTTACGACCACAACTTTGTCCTTAATCAAAATTTGGAAGGTTTAAACTATGCCGCAAAGGTTATAGAACCTGTGTCCGGGAGAACTATGGAAGTTTACACAAATGAACCTGGATTGCAGTTTTACGGAGGGAACTTTTTAAATGGTACTGAAATCGGAAAAAAAAGTAAAGCTTATGAGTATAGAACAGCTTTTTGTTTGGAGACCCAACATTTCCCGGATAGCCCTAATAAAAATCATTTCCCTACAACTACAGTAAATCCCGGGGAAAAATACTACTCTATTTGTATTTATAAGTTTTTTATTTCAAAATAAGGCAAAATTTTAAATTATATAAGATGACTATCCGCTAAGTGGGCTAAATTTTCAAGAGAGAACTATTTCTAAAAAAGTTAGCCAATAATTTTATTAATTTTCACCAATTTTTTTAAAATTAGAATAGAAATTCGCGGCAATTCGGGGCTTGAATAATGAATTGGTATTAGTTACTGACAACCATTTTATATAAATAAGGACAAGCAATACTTTAGTTTTGTCAAAGCAATAAATTTGTATCTTTAAATCAACAGTTCAACCGATGAGCTGGACCTACGTAGCGAATAAAGTTAACGCCTTATCGCTTGATTAGGACTTCATCGGTTTTTAGTAAAAAGTATCAGAGTAGGGATTTTATAGGGTTTAGCTCATCATAACGAATTCCTGACATTCAAAGCACTTTTGTTCTCAATTTGCTCTTTTTTGCCTTTCAAAATCATTTGTGCCAGTAACTTTCCCATAACTTCAAAATTGGTTGAAATCGTTGTGATGCCGTTTTCAACTACCTTTTTAAGCGGGGTTTCGTTGTATGATATAATGCCGTAATCACTGCCCAATTGTAGGTTTTGCATTTTTGCTTTTTCTATAACGCTGACTAAATCCCTGTCACTCGGGATGATGTACACTTCGCCTTTATTAATTTCCCGATTCTTAAATTCAGTGATGATTTCATAATCGAAAGCAAAGTCGCTGCAGAAATTCTCAAAACCAATTCTCATGCCCAGCGGTTCGCGAAATCCTGGGAAAATCATAATCAGTTTTTTGTATTTGTTCAATCTGGATTTCCCTTTCAGTAAGCCGTCATAAATGTCTTTTACGAAATTTTGATACACGGCAGGAAAGGATTTTAGTTCTGGATTGGTCTGGTCTAATATGTATACATCATTAACTGGTAGGGTTTTTATCACGGTGGCTGCCAAGGTTAAATTGGTCGGCATGATGATGTATTTGGTGTAATTGCCATTACTGTCATTAATTAGTTTCTGGAAAACAGGAGCATTAAAATGATGAAAGAAAATGTCTACCTGAACATTTGTACCAATGTTTTCCAGAAACGAATTATACAGGTCTTCTTTGAAAATATTCAATTCGTCAAAAAGTAAAAAAATCCGTTGTTTTATTCTTACTTCGGTGCTTTTTATATAGTATCCTTTCCCAAGAATAGCATAAATAATACCTCTTTTTTTTAATTCGTCGTAGGCTAGAAGAACCGTATCTCGAGACAATGAAAACTCTAAGCACACTTTATTTATTGAGGGGAGTTTGTCTCCTTTTATTAATTTTCCTTCTTCAATTCCCTTCTCAACGGTAATGATTATTTGTTTGTATTTAGGAACTCCAAGATTGTTTTGAATGGAAATTATTGTCATATAAAATGGAATTTCTTGGCAATATACAAAAACTGGTAGGTACTGGTATGTAAGTAACGGTAATTATTTTACTTTTGGTTTTAATATTTCATAAATAAATAATGAAAATAAAACACATATCACATTTTAAAGCTAATTCTGTAATGAAATTATTTGGTTTTACATCAGATGGTGAAGAGGTTTCTCTTTATGAATTAACTAACAAAAATGGAATGCAACTTAAAATCACCAATTATGGTGCAACTATTACTTCGTTGAAAATGCCACTGAAAAACGGTGCATTGGTAGATGTGGTATTGGGTTTTGATACTTTAGATGCTTACATAAAATCATTTGATCTGGAAAGTGCGCCATACTTTGGTGCAACCATTGGAAGATATGCTGGCAGAATTAATAATGGCTTTTTTAGTTTGAACGGTAAAGCTTTTCATTTAAATAAAAACAATAACAATAATTCGTTACATGGTGGAAATATTGGATATAGTCAAAAAAATTGGCGAGTAGAAAACGTGAAAGAAGGCAAAAACCCGGCTATTACTTTCGCATATTTCAGTCCTGATGGGGAAGAAAATTATCCAGGAGGCTTATCAGTAGAAATCACCTATATGGTATCGGAAGACAATGAATTAATTATAGAGTATAAAGCCATTTCGACCGAAGATACAGTTGTGAATTTAACCCATCACAGTTATTTTAATCTCGATGGTCACGATTCTGATATTTTAGAACAAGAGTTAATCGTTAACGCTCAAAAAATGGTAGAGACTACTGATCAAAATAGTCCAACTGGTAGATTTTTGGATTTAGATAATAAACCTTTCGATTTTAATCAACCTAAAAAGTGTCCTCCAAAAATTGATGCCACTTTTGTATTAGAAAAGGAAAATGAATTTGCTGCTTCTCTTTTTAATAAAAATAATAATTTGAAAATGACCGTTTATACGAATCAGCCCGCGGTTCATATCTATGTTGGTGGGAACTGTTTTGATACAATAAAAGGAAAAGAAAATGCAAATTATCATGCTTTGAGCGGTATTTGTTTTGAGACGCAAAATTTTCCTGATGCACCAAATCACGAACATTTCCCGAATGCTATTCTAAAAAAAGGTGAAATATATTATCATAAAACAAGTTATAAATTCCAATCTTTTTAAAATGAAAAATAGTAAAACTATATTGTCGTTGTTACTGTTATTTTTGTTTTTTACGTCCAGTAATTCTCAAACGAATGTGGATCATACGCCAACTCCAATAGTTGCTACTTTTGCAAAAGGAGCTGATATAGGATGGTTGCCACAAATGGAAGCCACAGGATATAAGTTTTATGATACCGACGGTACTGAAAAAGATTGTTTGCAATTACTCAAAGACAGAGGAATGAATACCATTCGATTGCGGGTTTGGGTAAACCCTTCTAATGATAAAGCAAGCGGACATTGCAGTGCAGCCGAAACTGTTGTAGCGGCTTTACGCGCTCAAAAATTGGGCATGCGCATTATGATTGATTTTCATTATAGTGATACTTGGGCCGATCCGGCAAAACAAGCGAAACCCGCAGCCTGGGCAAATCATACTTTTCAGGAGTTAATGACGGATGTGTATGATCATACTTTTGATGTTTTGAATGCCTTGAAATCAGCAGGAGTTACTCCGGAATGGGTTCAGGTAGGCAATGAAATTCCAGGTGGAATGATGTGGCCGGAAGGAAGTACCAAAAACTGGAATCAATTGGCACAATTACTCAACAAAGGGTATGAAGCTACAAAAGCTATTGATCCTAAAATTAAAGTAATCGTTCATCTTGACGAAGGAAATAATAATGAAAAATTCAGATTATTTTTTGATAACGCTACAGCAAATAATGTAAAGTACGACGTGATTGGACTGTCCTATTATCCTTTTTGGATCAAGAAAGATTACACAGAAACTATTGTGGATTTAGCGTATAATCTAAACGATATGGTGGACAGATACAACAAAGAAGTGATGGTTGTAGAAGTTGGTGGGGAATATGACAAAGCGCAAAATACGTACGAAATGTTAGCAGCAACAATCAAAGCAGTCGAAGCGGTACTAAATAATAAAGGACTTGGCGTAATGTATTGGGAACCACAAGGAGAAAAAAGTTGGAGCGGTTATTCCCTGAGTGCTTGGCAGTCTGACGGAAAACCATCAATGGCTTTAGATGCGTTTAAGGATTAGTTAAAGAAAAGAAATGCCGCTTAATCCTAGGAAAAAAACAGCATTTTATTAATTTTTTTGCAACATAAGTAAGTCGAAAGTTTAAAAGTCGTAAAGTCAAAAGAATTAACTTTAAGTAAAACAGCTTTAAATCATATTGTTACATAATTTTATCCTGATTTTAAAATACGACATTATACCATGGTTATTACTTATAAGTCATTGAAGTTTTTAATTTGAATTAAATCAAGTAAAAACTCGGTATTCGTTTAAGTAAAGTCATTAATCATTTAAAGAATATTTTAACTTACATTCACTGTAAATGGTTAATTGACAAGCGTACAATGCTATACAACCAGAAGTACATGGAGCAGGACTAAAGAGCGGTAAATTGACCTTGTACGCTACGAAATAAACCAAAATTCATATAGTTTTACTGAATATTTAAAAAAATAACAACAGCGAGTTCCTAAAAAAAGGAAATGGATAATTTTTAAATCATGAATGACATTTTAGTACACAAAACAATTGATTTTTTTCAGGAGACTTTTGGATCAGAGCCTGAAAAAATTGTTCTTTCCCCGGGCAGAATCAATATTATAGGAGAGCACATTGATTACAACGATGGTTTTGTTTTGCCGGCAGCCATCGATAAAATTATTTGTTTTGCTTTCGAAAAAAACAATTCGGATACCGCTAAAATTGTGGCTATAGATTTGAATGACGAGTTCGAAGTTTATACAAACGAAGAGCAAAATCAGACGGATAGTGTATGGACAAATTACCTGCGTGGTGTTCTGAATCAATTGAAAAGGAACGGTTATTCCGTGGAGGGTTTCAATTGTGTTTTCAGCAGTAATATTCCGGTTGGTTCCGGTTTGTCATCTTCGGCGGCTTTAGAATGTGGCTTTTTGTATGGTTTAAATGAACTGTTCAATTTTAAAATTAAACCCATTGATATTGCGCTTATGGGACAAAAAGCAGAACATTGGGTGGGAATCAATTGCGGAATTATGGACCAGTTTTCCAGTGTAATGGGTCTTGAAAACAAAGTCATAAAAATTGATTGCAGGACATTAGAATATGAATACCATAATGCTAATTTTAGTGATTACTCCTTAGTTTTATTCGATAGTAATGTCAAACATTCCTTGTTTAGCTCGGCTTACAATACCAGACGGAAAGAATGTGAAGAAGGAATATCGATAATTAGTGCTTATTTCCCGGAAATTAGTAGTTTTAGAGATTGTAAAGAAGAGGACGTTTGGAGTCTAAAAGATAAAATGTCTGCGAATGTTTTCAAAAGGAGCCTTTTTGTAGTGAAAGAAATGAATCGCGTGAAACTGGCTTGTGACGCTTTGGATGATGGAAACATTGAAGTTTTAGGACAGCTAATGTTCAGTACGCACGAAGGATTATCATTGGATTATGAAGTGAGTTGTGCCGAATTGGATTTTTTAGTACACACGGTGAAAGAGGACAAATCAGTGATAGGCTCTCGATTAATGGGCGGCGGTTTTGGTGGTTGTACCATTAATTTGATTAAAAAAGGACAAGAAGAGCGAATTAAACAGCAGCTTTCTACTCTTTATTTAGATAAATTTGGAATAGAATTAAAAATTTATGATGTTAAAATCGGAAATGGAACATCACTTTACACTGCTTAATAAATGAAAAATTTTGATATCAACGAAGATCCGCACAGACGTTATAATCCGTTAATCAACGAATGGGTGCTGGTTTCTCCACATCGTTCGAAACGCCCTTGGCAAGGGCAAAATGAAGTGGTACCTTCGGATGCATTGCCCGAATATGACCCGACTTGTTATTTGTGTCCAGGGAATGTTAGAGCGAATGGAATGGTAAATCCGGATTATGAAAGTTCTTTTGTTTTTGAAAATGATTTTGCTGCTTTAAAACAAGAAGAAATAGCTTTTGAGGAAAATATAAGCGAGACTTTTTTTAGAGCAAAACCAGAAAGAGGAATTTCTCGAGTGGTTTGCTTTTCGCCAAAACACCACTTGACATTGCCAGAAATGCCGGCCGAAGCGATTGAAAATATCATTCGTACCTGGCAAAAAGAATATATGGATTTGGGTAATGTGGAGTACATCAACCACGTTCAGATTTTTGAAAATAAAGGAAGTGCGATGGGGTGCAGCAATCCGCATCCGCACGGACAAATTTGGGCGCAATCGTCTTTGCCAACCGAAGTGGAAAAAACACAAAAAAATCTAAAAACGTATTTTGATAAACACAACAGAACACTTTTTCAGGATTACTTACAAGAGGAAATGAAACTGGACGAGCGCATTGTTGTTGAGAATGATCATTTCGTGGCATTTGTCCCTTTTTGGGCGATTTGGCCCTACGAAACTATGATTGTCAGCAAACGAAATGTGAGTAAAATAACTGATTTCACGGAAACTGAAGTGACGGATTTTGCGGTTATTTTAAAACAATTGACAACCAAATACGATAACCTTTTTGAAACATCTTTTCCATATTCATCCGGAATTCATCAGTCGCCAACAGACGGAGAATTGCATCCGGAATGGCATTTTCACATGCATTTTTATCCACCGTTATTGCGGTCTGCAACCGTAAAGAAATTTATGGTAGGGTATGAAATGATGGGTGAATCGCAAAGGGACATCACGGCGGAGAAAAGTGCAGCCGTTTTAAGAGCGCAATCAAATGTACATTATAAAAATAGATAACCATTAACCAATAACTAAATACATTTAACCAATGCAAACTTTAGCAATCCAAGATTATATTGTCTTTTTCTTCTATTTCATCCTGATTGTCAGTTATGGAATATGGATTTACAGAAAGAAAAAGAAAGAAGAAACGAGCAGTAAAGATTATTTCTTAGCAGAAGGATCGCTTACTTGGTGGGCCATAGGCGCATCATTAATTGCCAGTAATATTAGTGCGGAGCAATTTATAGGAATGAGTGGAAGTGGTTTTAAAATGGGACTGGCGATTGCTACGTATGAATGGATGGCAGCTTTTACCTTGATTATCGTTGCTATTTTCTTTATTCCGGTATACTTGAAAAATAAAATTTTCACCATGCCGCAATACCTGAATCAAAGGTATAACAGTAATGTTGCTATGATTATGGCTGTTTTTTGGTTGTTGTTGTATGTCTTGGTCAATCTTACTTCTATATTGTATTTGGGCGCTTTGGCGATAAGCAGCATTTCTGGTCTGGATATTACTTTGTGTATGATTTTCTTAGCGTTTTTTGCGGTGATGATTACGCTGGGCGGAATGAAAGTGATTGGGTATACGGATGTGATTCAAGTTTTCTTTTTGATCTTGGGTGGATTGGTTACTACTTATTTAGCATTGAATTTAGTTGCCGAAGAATTTGGTTCTACGGGAGTTATAAATGGGTTCAATTTGATGACGACTCATGCAAACGACCATTTTCACATGATTTTTGAAAAAACGAATCCTAATTATATGGATTTACCAGGATTGTCAGTTTTGATAGGAGGAATGTTAATCATCAATTTAAATTATTGGGGATGTAACCAATACATTACACAACGTGCGTTGGGGGCGGATTTAAAAACGGCGAGAAATGGAATTTTGTTTGCTGCTTTCTTGAAATTGCTAATGCCTATAATTGTTGTTTTGCCCGGAATAGCTGCTTTTGTATTGTATCAGAACGGGCATTTTGGCGCTGAAATGTTGCAAGATGGTACAGTAAATCCTGATCGTGCGTATCCGGTTTTGTTAAATTTGCTTCCTGTGGGCCTAAAAGGACTTTCATTTGCTGCTTTGACTGCGGCGATTGTAGCGTCATTGGCCGGAAAAGCGAATAGTATCGCTACTATTTTTACGTTGGATATTTACAAAACCAAATTGAATGTGCATGCCGATGAAAAGACATTAGTTAATGTGGGGAAGAAAGCAATTGTAGCGGCGATGTTAATTGCAGTTGTAGTAGCGCCTTTTCTTGGAATTGATAAAAAAGGAGGATTTCAATACATTCAGGAATATACAGGTTTTGTAAGTCCGGGCGTTTTCGCTATGTTTATTTTAGGATTCTTTTGGAAAAAAACAACTTCTAACGCGGCTTTGTTTGCAACAATTGGTGGATTTATGTTTTCTATTCTGTTTAAATTCATGCCGGCTTTTGTAGATTTATCGTTCCTTCATTCTTCCGGTTTTTCAGTTCCAAATGGGAATGGTGTCTATGAAATTCCTTTTATTGATCGCATGGGATTTGTTTTCTTAATTTGTGTCATCGGGATGTACAGCATCAGTATGTATGAAACAGCGCGAGGCGTTAAAACTAATGGTCTGGAAATTGATCGTACCATGTTTAAAATGTCACCAGGTTTTACCGTAGGCATGTTGATTGTTCTTTCGATTATTGCAGCGTTTTACACTATTTTTTGGTAGATAATGTTTTAGATTCAAAAAAAGCGATGCGTTCAATTTCTATTGAATTCATCGCTTTTTTGTTGTTTAAAAAAGTGTATTGAGGATCATAAAAACGATTCAAATCCATTAGTTATGAATCCATAAAAACTTCAATTAATCTTAAATAAAAAAGACATCTAATAAAAACATAGAAAAAAGAGCCAGATAGTCCAATTATTAGGTTGCTTCGCCAGTCCTTCTGTGGTATTGGGTCACATAGATTTGGTTTTTTCTAAAAAAAAGTGACAGGCCTACCGGAATTATAAAATCGATATTTCTAGCCAGCACAGAGCGAAGTCGGAGTGAGGTTTAAAAATTAGACCTAATGGCTATAAGGACTTTTTTAATTTAGGACTGATTATTTCCCGAAGAAACGTTATATTTTTAGTTTAATTTTTCGTGTCCATTTTTTTATTAGATGAGACAAAAACTCTAAAGGTGTATTAACCCAAAAATATAAGGCACAAAAAAAAGCCTTCGGAGTAACGAAAGCTTTTGTAGTTGTTAAGGTCTTTTTAGTTGGTTACTAATGCATCTTGTTTCCAAATTTTTACGGAAGCAATTCTGCTGTTAGAATAGTCTACTTCGTTTAAATTATTGCCATTCCAAAAAAGCCATTTTCCAGTTTTTTCTCCATTTTCATAAATAGCAACAGATAGTTTATTACCATTTGTGTCGTACGCAGTCCAGATTCCTTCCAATTTTCCATTTTTAAAGAAGCCTTCTTGTTGTACTTTTCCATTTTCAAAGTAGTAAGTTGTTTTTACTAAATCACCTAGAGCTTCTAATTTTGGATTATTTTCTTGAGCGAATGTTATTCCTGAAAAAAGCAGTGCGGTTAATATTATATATTTTTTCATGGTTTTGGGTTTTTAAAATTCATATTGGCTTAACAAATATATAAATTATTTTACAATAAAAAAACTTTTACTTAACAATTTAGTAACATTAGAATAAAATTTAACATTTTAACGAAGTGCCTTGCGTTACTCATTACTAAAATTTCTTATTTCTCAATTCATTATTCATAATTAGTCCTAAATTTGCAGCCATGTCCAAAGGACAAAATAATCAAAAATTTAGAACATGTATAGAAGTCATAACTGTGGCGAGTTGAACGCCTCACACATTAACACCGAAGTTACACTTGCCGGTTGGGTGCAAAAATCACGTGATAAGGGATTTATGAACTGGGTTGATTTGCGCGACCGTTATGGAATTACGCAATTAATTTTTGACGAAGGTCGTTCGGATAAAACAGTTTTTGAAAGAGCTAAAACCCTTGGTCGTGAATTTGTGATTCAAGTAAAAGGTACTGTTATTGAGCGCGAAGCCAAAAATAATAATATCCCAACGGGAGCGATAGAAATTTTAGTAACGGAACTTACTATTTTGAATGCTTCTCTCACGCCTCCTTTTACTATTGAAGACGAAACGGATGGTGGCGAAGATATCCGAATGAAATACCGTTACCTTGATATCCGAAGAAATCCAGTGAAAAACAGTTTGATGTTTCGCCATAAAGTAGCGATGGAAGTGCGTAAATATCTTTCGGTTTTGGATTTCTGTGAAGTAGAAACTCCTTATTTGATCAAGTCTACTCCAGAGGGAGCCAGAGATTTTGTGGTGCCTTCCAGAATGAATGAAGGGCAATTTTACGCATTGCCACAATCCCCGCAAACGTTCAAACAATTATTGATGGTGGGCGGAATGGATAAATATTTCCAAATCGTAAAATGTTTCCGAGATGAAGATTTGCGAGCAGACAGACAGCCGGAGTTTACACAAATTGATTGTGAAATGGCTTTTGTGGAACAAGAAGATATTTTGAATGTTTTCGAAGGACTGACCAGACATTTATTAAAAGAAATAAAAGGTATTGAAGTAGAAAAATTTCCAAGAATTACCTATGAATATGCTATGAAGACCTACGGAAATGACAAGCCGGACATTCGTTTCGGAATGGAGTTTGGGGAATTAAATGAAGTAGCACAACACAAAGAATTCCCAGTTTTTAATGCGGCGGAATTTGTGGTTGGAATTACAGTTCCGGGAGTTGGGAGCTATACCCGCAAAGAAATTGATGGATTAATTGACTGGGTGAAGCGTCCTCAAGTGGGTGCATCCGGAATGGTGTATGTAAAATGCAATGAAGATGGAACCTATAAATCATCCGTTGACAAATTTTACGATCAAGACGATTTAGCACAGTGGGCAAAAATCACCGGAGCAAAACCCGGAGATATGATTTTTGTGCTTTCTGGTCCTACTGATAAAACGCGAACGCAGTTAAGTGCGTTGCGTATGGAACTCGCCACTCGTTTAGGATTGCGAAATCCAGCTGAATTTGCTCCGTTGTGGGTGGTTGATTTTCCTTTATTAGAGTTTGACGAGGAAAGTGGCCGTTACCATGCCATGCATCATCCTTTTACATCTCCTAAGCCGGAAGATATGCACTTACTGGAAACCGATCCAGGGAAAGTTCGTGCCAATGCGTATGATATGGTTTTGAATGGAAATGAAATTGGTGGTGGTTCAATACGTATCCATGATAAAGCAACACAGGAATTAATGTTCAAATATTTAGGCTTCACAGCGGAAGATGCAAAAGTGCAATTTGGATTCCTGATGGATGCATTTCAGTTTGGCGCACCGCCACACGGAGGATTGGCTTTTGGATTGGACCGTTTAGTAGCCATTCTTGGCGGACAGGAAACCATTAGAGACTTTATTGCCTTTCCAAAAAATAATTCGGGCAGGGATGTTATGATTGATGCTCCGTCTAAAATTGACGAATCACAGTTAAAAGAGCTGCATATAAAGTTAGCGTAATTGTAGTTTGTCGATAAAATTCGTTAGAAAACGTTGAATGTCAATATTTTTGCAAAATAAAAACACAACATCGTATTTCGTATTATATTAAATATTACATTTGCTCCATTATAAATTATTATTACTATTACAATGCGTACAGGTACAGTTAAATTTTTCAATGAATCTAAAGGTTACGGGTTCATTACAGACGAAGAAACAGGAAAAGACATTTTTGTTCATGCATCAGGAATCAACGCGGAAGAATTACGCGAAGGGGATAGAGTTAGCTATGAAGAAGAAGAAGGAAGAAAAGGAAAAGTTGCTGCGAAAGTAGCAGTGATCTAAGCATAAAAATTAATTTTTTTGCCTACGAATGTTTAAAACGTTCCGATATTTATCGGAACGTTTTTTTTTGCACCAAAGCGTAGTATTCAAAAAGACTACTGATATTTGACTTTGTTAAACCCTTGGGATGTTAAACACATCACAAGATAAATATTTTTTGTTATTTATAATTAATAAAAATTGTAAATTTACATCGATATAGTAGCCATGTATTTTTAAGTTTTCATTGCTATTTAATAATTTGAAGGGTATCTTTGTCATTTATATTTATTTAAAAAAACCACAACCATGCAATCCGATCAATTAAGTTATATCCCAATTTTAATGCAGTTAGTTTTAGCGGTGGGATTTGTTGTAGGCACCATAATAATTTCTGGTAAATTAGGGCCTAAAAGATCTTCAGAAGCGAAAGATAAAAACTTTGAATGCGGTGTTGAATCGGTAGGAAATGCCAGAATTCCATTTTCTGTTAAATATTTTCTAGTAGCCATATTGTTTGTTTTGTTTGATGTGGAGGTAATTTTTCTGTATCCCTGGGCAGTCAATTTCAAAGAATTAGGAATGGAAGGAATGGTAAAGATGGTGATTTTTATGTCTTTGCTTTTGATAGGGTTTTTCTATATCATCAAAAAGAAAGCGTTAGAGTGGGAATAAAAATTTATTTTTAAATGCTGAATTTTAAATTTTAAATGGTTTCATTATAATTTACAATTCAAAATTTGTAATTCAAAATAATAAAAGATGAGTGATTCTAAAATAAATATGGTAGCGCCACCCGAAGGAGTTGTAGGAGAAGGTTTCTTCGCTACAAAACTGAATGATGTTGTGGGTATGGCTCGTGCTAATTCATTATGGCCATTACCTTTTGCAACCTCTTGTTGCGGTATAGAGTTTATGGCAACAATGGCTTCGCATTATGATTTGGCTCGATTTGGCTCAGAGCGAGTGAGTTTCTCTCCGCGCCAGGCCGATATGTTAATGGTAATGGGAACGATTTCAAAAAAAATGGCCCCTATTTTGCGTCAGGTATATGAGCAAATGGCAGAGCCTCGTTGGGTAATAGCCGTTGGTGCTTGCGCTTCCTCTGGAGGGATTTTTGACACCTATTCTGTTTTGCAGGGAATTGATAAAGTGATACCGGTCGATGTCTATGTTCCGGGTTGTCCGCCAAGACCGGAGCAAATTGTTGACGGAGTTATGAAATTACAAGAGTTGGTTCGAACTGAATCCGTAAGAAGAAGAAGTTCCCCGGAATACCAAGAATTATTAGCTTCGTATAATATCAAATAAAAGAATGGCGCTAGAAACGATACAAATCCAAGAGAAATTAGTTGAGACATTTGATTCAGCTGTTTTTGAATTCAATCAAGAGAGAGATATATTTTCATTTGAAGTTACTGCGGACAAAATTACCGCGGTGATTCTTTTTTTAAAAAATGATCCCATATTGCGTTTTCATTTTTTAACTGATCTGTGTGGAATTCATTACCCAGATAATGATGTAGAACATCAATTTGCGGTAGTATATCATTTACACAATTGGTACGAAAACAAAAGAATTAAAATCAAAGTGTTTATCAATGGTGAAACCCCTGAAATAAAATCGATATCAAGTATTTTCCTAAGTTCAAACTGGATGGAAAGAGAAACGTATGATTTTTATGGGATAAATTTTATTGGTCATCCGCAATTGAAACGTATCTTGAATATGGACGAAATGATTTCTTTTCCAATGCGAAAGGAATTCCCAATGGAAGACAGCGGAAGAACGGATAAAGATGACCGTTTCTTTGGTAGAACAACCGACAATTATTAAAAAAAAACAATTATAATTTTTCACATTAAATAAATGTCAGAACTATTATTATCCCCAGAGCATCGCTATGCTAAAAGAATTGCAGCGCAGTTAAATGAAGATGGAAGCGAGCTTTCTATATTGAATTTAGGGCCTACGCATCCTGCGACTCACGGTATTTTTCAAAATATCCTGTTGATGGATGGAGAGCGAATTCTGGAGGCGGAACCAACCATTGGTTACATCCACAGAGCTTTTGAAAAAATCGCTGAAAACAGACCTTTTTACCAAATCACTCCCCTCACGGACAGAATGAATTATTGTTCGTCGCCTATCAATAACATGGGTTGGTGGATGACATTAGAAAAATTATTGGATATTGAAGTTCCTAAAAGAGCACAATATTTAAGAGTTATAGTAATGGAGTTGGCGAGAATTACGGATCACATTATTTGTAATTCAATCCTTGGTGTCGATACCGGCGCCTATACCGGTTTTTTGTATGTTTTCCAATTTAGAGAAAAAGTATACGAAATATACGAAGAAATTTGCGGGGCTCGTTTGACTACCAATATGGGAAGAATTGGTGGTTTCGAAAGAGATTGGTCACCAGAAGCCTTTAGAAAATTAGATGTTTTTTTAGCTGATTTTCCAGCCGCTTGGAAAGAATTTGAAAACTTATTCGAAAGAAATAGAATTTTTATTGACAGAACTGTAAATGTTGGCGCTATATCGGCTGAGCAAGCTATGGCATACGGATTTACCGGTCCTAACTTACGGGCTACCGGTGTTGATTATGACATTCGTGTTGCGCAACCCTATTCTTCTTACGAAGATTTTGATTTTATTGTTCCGGTGGGAAAATCAGGCGATACATATGATCGTTTCTGTGTTCGTAACGCTGAAGTTTGGGAAAGTTTGAGTATTATTCGTCAGGCATTGGAAAAAATGCCAGAAGGCAACGAGTTCCATGCGGATGTCCCGGATTATTACCTTCCGCCTAAAGAGGATGTGTACAACAATATGGAATCCTTGATTTACCATTTCAAAATTGTAATGGGTGAAGTTCCGGTTCCGGTTGCTGAGGTGTATCACCCGGTAGAAGGAGGTAATGGAGAACTTGGTTTTTACTTGGTTACTGATGGAAGTCGGACGCCGTACAGATTGCATTTTCGCAGACCTTGTTTTATCTATTACCAAGCCTATCCAGAAATGATAAAAGGAGCCTTGCTTTCAGATGCAATTGTTATTTTATCAAGTTTAAATGTTATTGCCGGAGAATTAGACGCTTAATGAAATTATAAAAGATGAATTATAAATTTTGAATAAAAGTTAAAAAACATTAAAAATTTAGCATTCAAAATTTGAAATAATAAAAAATGGAACGTACGTATCACAAACAAGAAATAAATATGACTGAAGCATTGATGTCTCGCATCAATGAATTGATTAGTCATTATCCTGAAAACAAAAGAAAATCGGCGTTATTGCCTATTTTGCATGAAGTTCAAGACGCTCATGAGAATTGGTTGAGTATTGAATTAATGAATAAAGTGGCCGAAATCTTTTTGATTAAACCAATTGAAGTGTACGAAGTAGTGTCGTTTTATACGATGTACAACCAAAGACCAATTGGAAAATACATGTTCGAATTTTGCCAAACCTCTCCTTGTTGTTTGAACGGAGTCGAGGATTTAATGGATTACACTTGTGAAAAATTAGGTGTAAAAGTAGGTGAAACTACTCAAGATGGTCTTTTTGAAGTAAGAGGCGTGGAATGTTTAGGAGCTTGTGGTTACGCTCCAATGATGCAATTAGGAGACTTTTATAAAGAACATTTGACGGTGGCAAAAATCGACCAGTTAATTGAAGATTGCAAAAATGATACAATAGTTTTACACGATACATAATATGTCACAAAAAATATTATTAGATAAAATAAATATTCCGGGGATTAAAACTTACGAAGTGTACCGTCAGAATGGTGGATATGCTTCAGTAGAAAAAGCCATCAAAACATTAACGCCAGACGAGGTTGTCGAAGAAGTGAAAACTTCCGGATTGCGAGGTCGCGGTGGGGCAGGTTTTCCCGCGGGAATGAAGTGGAGTTTCATTGATAAAAAATCAGGAAAACCAAGGCATTTAGTTTGTAATGCAGATGAATCAGAACCAGGAACTTTTAAGGATCGTTATTTGATGGAATTTATTCCTCATTTGTTGATTGAAGGAATGATCACTTCCAGTTATGCTTTGGGTGCAAACCTATCCTACATCTACATTCGTGGAGAATATATGTGGGTTTATAAAATATTAGAAAGAGCCATTAACGAAGCAAAAGCCGCTGGATTTTTGGGTAAAAATATATTAGGTTCAGGCTATGATTTAGAACTATATGTTCATTGCGGTGCCGGAGCTTACATCTGTGGGGAAGAAACTGCATTGATAGAATCGTTGGAAGGAAAAAGAGGAAATCCTCGAATCAAACCACCATTCCCTGCTATTTCAGGACTTTGGGCTAATCCAACAGTAGTTAATAATGTAGAAACAATTGCCGCAGTGCCATGGATTGTTAATAATTCAGGTGCGGAATATGCTAAAATTGGTATTGGTCGTTCTACAGGAACCAAATTAATTTCGGCTTCTGGACATATTAAAAATCCGGGTGTTTATGAAATTGAATTAGGTTTAAGTGTTTATGAATTCATGAATTCTGATGAATATTTAGGAGGAATGAGTTCTGACAGACCTTTAAAAGCATTTGTACCGGGAGGAAGTTCTGTTCCCGTTTTACCTGCTCATTTGATTTATAAAACTGCCGCCGGTGAAGATCGTTTAATGTCCTACGAATCGTTAAGTGACGGTGGATTTGCAACCGGTTCTATGTTAGGATCAGGTGGATTTATTGTGTATAATGATACTTCATGTATTGTACGTAATACTTGGAATTTCTCTCGTTTTTACCATCATGAAAGCTGTGGACAATGTTCCCCTTGTCGTGAAGGAACTGGCTGGATGGAAAAAGTATTGCACCGAATAGAAAATGGTCACGGTCGTGAAGAAGATATCGATTTGTTGTTGAGCATTCAAAGTAAAATTGAAGGGAACACGATTTGCCCATTGGGTGATGCGGCAGCTTGGCCAGTGGCAGCTGCGATTCGGCACTTTAGAGACGAGTTTGAATACCACATTCGTTTCCCGGAAAAAATAAAACATAGAGATCATTTTGTTGCGGAACCTTTTGAAAAAGTAAAGCATTTAGTTTCTAAAGAAATGATTTAAGAGTAAGGATTAACGTTTTTTGATTTCAGAATTAAGATACTCCGTAGGAGTTAAATATTGGTAGATAATGAAAGTAACCATAGACGGTCAAAGCATAGAAGTAGAACCAGGAACAACAATCCTGCAGGCAGCACGTATGATAGGTGGAGAGGTAGTTCCGCCAGCGATGTGCTATTATTCTAAACTAAAAGGAAGCGGCGGAAAATGCCGTTGTTGTTTAGTGGAAGTGGCAAAAGGAAGTGAAGCTGATCCAAGACCAATGCCAAAATTAATGGCATCTTGTGTAACGGGCTGTATGGACGGAATGGAAGTGAACAGTAAATCTTCGCCAAGAGTAACCGAAGCCAGAAAATCAGTAACGGAGTTTTTATTGATCAATCACCCATTAGATTGTCCGGTTTGTGACCAGGCAGGAGAATGTGATTTGCAAAATTTAAGCTTTGAGCACGGAAAGTCAGAAACGCGTTTTATCGAAGAAAAAAGAACATTTGAGCCCGAAAATATAGGACTAAATATTCAATTACACATGAACCGTTGTATTCTTTGTTACCGTTGTGTGATGGTGGCTGATCAATTGACAGACGATCGTGTGCACGGAGTAATGGATAGAGGAGATCATTCTAATATATCAACGTGTATCTCAAAAGCGGTTGACAATGAATTCTCTGGAAATATGATTGATGTTTGTCCGGTAGGCGCTTTAACAGATAAAACATTTAGATTTAAATCGAGAGTTTGGTTTAGCAAACCTTATAATGCACACAGAGATTGCCCAACTTGTTCTGGAAAAACTACCGTTTGGATGTTTGGTGACGAAATTCAACGCGTTACAGGAAGAAAAGATGAGTACCATGAAGTAGATGAATTTATTTGTAATGGGTGTCGTTTTGATCACAAAGATGTTGCGGATTGGATTATTGAAGGGCCGAGAGCCTTTGAAAAAGATTCTGTGATCAATCAAAATAAATACAATAGAAAATTACAAAAAGTGGAAATCGCTACCGAAGAGAATATTCTTTTAGGAAGAGAGAAAGACCGCAAGAAAATAAGCATGGTAGAGTTTCCATTGACTGAAGAAGATATTACGAATCAAAAAAGCTTAGGTAATAATGGATAGTACACTTATCATTGATAAAAGCGTCATTATTGTAGTAGTTTTTGCTATAACAATGCTTATGGCGATGTATTCTACTTGGGCAGAACGTAAAGTTGCCGCATGGCTTCAAGATCGAGTTGGCCCAAACCGAGCGGGACCTATGGGATTGTTTCAACCACTCGCTGATGGTTTGAAATTGTTTTCGAAAGAAGAATTTGAACCCAATACGCCAAACCGGGTGTTGTTTTTTGCAGGTCCGGCCATTGCAATGAGTACGGCCTTAATGACTAGTGCTGTTATTCCTTGGGGCGATCGTTTTCATTTGTTTGGCAGGGATATTTTGCTGCAAGCAGCTGATATTGACATAGCATTATTATACTTTTTTGGAGTTGTTTCTGTAGGTGTTTATGGAATTATGATTGGAGGTTGGGCCTCAAACAATAAATTTTCATTGATTGGTGCGGTTCGTGCTGCCTCTCAAATGGTTTCTTATGAAGTGGCAATGGGGCTTTCAATTATCGCTCTATTGATGATGACCGGGACGTTGAGTTTGAGAGAAATTTCAGCACAGCAGTCTGGAATGAGTTGGAATGTTTTTTACCAACCTTTATCTTTTTTGATTTTCTTGGTGTGTGCTTTTGCGGAGACCAACAGAACGCCATTTGATTTGCCAGAATGTGAAACCGAATTAATTGGGGGGTATCATACGGAATATTCGTCGATGAAAATGGGTTTCTATTTGTTCTCTGAATATGCAAATATGTTTATTTCATCTACTATTTTGGCGGTTTTATTCTTTGGCGGCTATAATTATCCTGGGATGAGTTGGGTGGTTGAAAATTGGGGAATCAATATTGCCAATGTTATAGGTATTGGAGTTCTTTTTATAAAAATATGTGGATTCATTTTCTTTTATATGTGGGTACGATGGACTATTCCAAGATTTAGATACGATCAATTGATGCATTTGGGTTGGAGAATATTGATTCCACTGTCTATCATCAATATAGTGATTACGGGTATTGTAATTTTGAGAAGCGATATTGCGGCTTATTTAGGATTTTAATGTCTACTCTTAAAATAAAATTAATTAGCATTAAATTTAATACATAGATCTCAAAATCACTAGCCCTGATAGTAGCGGCATCCTTTTATTTTTTTCTTTAAAAAATAAAAGATACAGCGAATAGCAGGATTAAGCTTCAAATAAAATAAGTAGAAAGGATTAAAATTGAGTGTTCGATTGCTTCGTTCCTCGAAATGACTAAAAAATGAGTATAGAAAACATATCCTTATCGGGAAGGAAAAAAGTAGTCTCTAATAAAGAGATGACTTTTTGGGAAAGAATGTACCTGGTTGCGATTGTCAAAGGCTTGATAATTACGATTCAGCATTTGTTCACCAGAAAAGTAACGATTCAGTATCCGGAGCAAGTGCGTGAAATGAGTCCTGTGTATCGGGGGCAGCACATGTTGAAGCGAGATGAAGAAGGTCGTGAAAACTGTACAGCATGTGGTTTGTGTGCGTTGTCTTGTCCTGCAGAGGCCATCACGATGAAGGCTGAAGAACGCAGAGAGGATGAAAAACATTTGTATCGAGAAGAAAAATATGCATCGATATATGAAATCAATATGTTGCGTTGTATATTTTGTGGCTTGTGTGAAGAGGCTTGTCCTAAAGACGCCATTTACCTGACGACTTCTAAAGTATTGGTTCCTTCAAGTTATGAACGAGAAGATTTCATTTTTGGAAAAGACAGATTGGTCATGCCATTAGATATCGCAATGAAAAATGCTCAACTTAAAAACGCGAACTAAATGTCTACAATACTTATAATTTTTTGTGTATTGGCTGCTATCACATTAGCAACCGCCTTTTTGACAATTTTCAGCAAAAATCCGATTCACAGTGCTATTTATCTAGTGGTGTGTTTCTTTTCGATTGCGGGTCATTATCTATTATTGAATTCTCAATTTTTAGCCATAGTACATGTCATCGTGTATTCTGGAGCGATTATGATTTTGTTTTTGTTCACGATCATGTTGATGAATCTGAACGAAGAAAAAGAAGTCCACAAACCAAGAATAACAAGATTAGGAGCAATTGTTTCTTTTTGTTTGATATGTTTGATTTTGATTGCTATTTTTATCAACTCAAAACCTATTGTTGGCGAATATGTAACCACTGGCGAAGATTATCAATCTATAAAAGTACTGGGTAAAGTGTTGCTCAACGAATATATGGTGCCTTTTGAATTTGCCTCTATATTGCTTTTGGTCGCTATGATTGGTACTGTTTTATTGTCTAAAAAAGAAAAATTGCAAAAATAAAATGAACAATATTTTAAACCACATTGGTATTGAAAATTATATATTCCTAAGCGTGATACTTTTTTGTATTGGCGTTTTTGGGGTGTTGTACAGACGAAATGCCATAATCGTATTTATGTCAATTGAAATTATGCTGAATGCAGTAAACTTATTGTTTGTAGCATTTTCGACGTATCATCAAGATGCGCAAGGACAAGTTTTTGTGTTCTTCTCGATGGCTGTTGCTGCGGCAGAAGTTGCGGTAGGATTGGCAATTCTGGTTTCTATTTTTAGAAATTTAGGTTCAATTACCATCGATAATTTAAAAAACCTAAAAGGATAAATGGAAATGAATACCAATATAGCTTTAGTTTTAGTTCTTGCTCCTTTTTTAGGATTTTTAATTAATGTTTTCTTTGGCAAAAGCCTTGGAAAATCACTTTCTGGAATAATCGGAACACTTTCTGTTGTTGTCTCTTTTATTGCGACTGCTTATTTCTTTGGGGGAATAGCTGCTCAACCAGAAGGCATTCGAATTGCTCTTTTTGACTGGATCCAAATCAGTACTTTCAAAGTCGATTTTGGATTTCAATTGGACCAACTGTCCATTTTATGGTTGCTTTTTGTGACCGGAATTGGATCTTTGATTCATTTGTATTCGATCAGTTATATGCATGAGGATGAAAATATGCATACCTTTTTTGCGTATTTGAATCTGTTTATATTTTTCATGATTCTTTTAGTAATAGGAAGTAACTTATTAGTGATGTTCATCGGTTGGGAAGGCGTAGGTCTTTGTTCGTATTTGTTAATTGGTTTTTGGCATAAAAACCAAGAATTTAATGACGCTGCAAAGAAAGCATTTATTATGAACCGTATTGGGGATTTAGGGTTGTTAGTTGGAATTTTCATTCTGGGTAATTTATTCTCGACTTTAGATTACGCTACTTTAAAAACTGCTATTGCCGGTGCAACGGATCTTGATATGTATTGGCTTTCTGTTGCTGCTTTCGCGTTATTCATTGGTGCTTGTGGTAAATCAGCACAAATTCCATTGTATACGTGGTTACCGGACGCGATGGCGGGACCAACACCGGTTTCGGCACTGATACACGCGGCGACGATGGTAACAGCAGGAATTTTTATGATTACCAGATTGAATTTCTTATTTGATTTGACTCCGGATGTACAATCGATTATTGCTATTGTTGGAGCGGTTACTGCTCTGGTTGCTGCAACCATTGGACTGCTGCAAAATGATATCAAAAAAGTTTTGGCGTATTCTACTGTTTCTCAACTGGGATTAATGTTTTTGGCTTTGGGATTGGGCGCTTATGAAGTGGCTGTTTTCCATGTAATCACGCACGCTTTCTTTAAAGCTTGTTTGTTCTTGGGTTCCGGTTCTGTAATTCATGCTTTGCACGGTGAACAAGACATGCGCAAGATGGGTGGATTGAAAAAAGCGATGCCAATTACTTTTGCAACAATGCTTATTGCTTCATTAGCGATTTCAGGAGTTCCATTATTCTCCGGTTTTTTCTCTAAAGACGAAATATTATTAGTGGCTTTCCATAATAACATTCCGTTATGGATTGTAGCTTCGGTTGCCTCTATAATGACTGCTTTTTATATGTTCCGTTTAATGTTTTTAACGTTCTTCCAAGAATTCAGAGGAACAGCAGAACAAAAGCACCATTTGCACGAAAGTCCAGCTTTGATTACCATTCCTTTGATTGTTTTGGCAATATTGGCTACTATAGGTGGTATGATCAGTTTGCCTGGAAATAGTTGGTTGAATGAATATTTGACTCCTATTGTACCTAAATTAGCCACGGCAGAACACCATTTAGGAACTACTGAATACATCTTAATGGTTATTGCTGTTGTGGGTGGATTGGTTGGAATTGGTATTGCTTACGCTAAATACATCAAACAAAACGAGGTTCCTACAGAGGATGCGGCCATTACAGGATTTTCTAAAGTTCTTTACAATAAATATTATGTGGACGAATTTTATGATGCTATTTTTGTTAAACCAATTAACTTTTTGTCTCGTTTTTTCAGAGACACAATAGAAACGGGTGTAACAGCTTTTGTTTTTGGTATTGGAAAAGTAGCAAACGAAATAAGTTTTCAAGGAAAGAAAGTCCAAAACGGAAGTATCGGTCTTTATCTCTTTGCCTTTGTTTTAGGACTTTGTGCTATTGTTTCGTATTTGTTTTTAGCAGAATAACCGAATTTATACACAAGTTTTCATAATACTAAAATTATAATTTTAAAATAAATTTTCTTTTAAAAATCTGGTTCGAAGGATGTTTAAAAAACAATAAATAATTACAAATGAATGTATCTCTAATATTAATTATACTTTTGGTCGGTACGTTTGCAACGTATCTTGCAGGCGATAAGCTAGCTTCAAAAGTAGCTTTGTTCTTTGGGTTAGCTGCTGCAGGCGCTTCAATTGTATTATTAAATCACTATAATTTAGGTGAAAACATCAGTTTCATCAACCAGTGGATTACGCAACCTAATATTTCTTTCGCTCTAAAAGCAGATGGATTGTCAATGGCGATGCTTTTATTGACTACGGTTTTGACTCCAATAATTATATTCTCTTCTTTTGGAAATCAATACGAAAATTCAAAATCTTTTTATGCGTTAATCTTGTTCATGTCATTTGCAATGGCAGGAACATTCTTAGCATCAGACGGTTTGTTGTATTATGTTTTTTGGGAATTATCATTGATTCCAATTTACTTCATCGCTTTAATTTGGGGTAACGGAGACGTAGAAGAACGCAAAAAAGCAGTAGTTAAATTCTTTATCTACACCTTAGCAGGTTCTTTATTTATGTTAGTGGCTTTTGTTTATATGTATCAAAAAGCGGGAAGTCTTTTATTAGAAGATTTATACAAATTGAACCTAACAGCAACTGAACAATTGTGGATATTCTTAGCTTTCTTCTTGGCGTATGCCATTAAGATTCCATTAATTCCTTTTCATACTTGGCAGGCAAATGTGTATCAGAAAGCACCAACCGTTGGTACGATGCTTTTGTCAGGGATCATGCTAAAAATGGGATTGTATAGCGTTATTCGTTGGCAATTGCCTTTGACACCTCTGGCAGCTAAGGAATACATGTATATTTTCATCGGACTTGGACTTGCAGGGCTGATTTACGGGTCTATCGTTGCATTGAAACAAAAAGATTTGAAGAAATTATTAGCGTATTCTTCTTTGGCTCACGTTGGATTAATAGCAGCCGGAACGTACACGTTGACATTAGATGGATTGCGTGGTGCTGTTTTACAAATGATTGCACACGGATTTGTAGTTGTTGGATTGTTTTATGTAGCTGAAATTATTTTTAGAAGATATGAAACTAGAGCAATTGCTGAAATGGGCGGCATTCGTTCACAGACACCAAAATTTACATCAATGTTTTTAATCTTGGTTTTAGCCTCTGTTGCTTTGCCAACTACTTTTAATTTCATTGGAGAATTCACCGTTTTATACAGTCTTTCACAAATCAACATTTGGTTTGCTATTTTAGGAGGAACAACCATAATATTAGGAGCGTATTATATGTTGAAAATGTTTCAACATGCCATGTTGGGCGAAACTAATTCAAAACCTTTTGCGGATGTAACGTTCAATGAAGGAATAACTTTGGTACTAATAATTGGTGTTTTATTCTTTTTTGGGATGTATCCAAAGCCAATTACTGATTTGATTACCCCAAGTCTGGAAGAAATTTTAACTCAAATAAACCGAATTAACTAAGTCAAATAAAAAAATGAATACATTAATAGCTATAATAGGATTAGGTGTTTTATGCCTTTTATTTGAAATCTTTAATTTAAGAAGAGCCATTGTTCCAATAATGATTATTGGATTATTGGGAGTGCTGGGTTTAACTATATCTGAATATAATTCAACGGAAAGTTACTATAGCAACATGATTGTTGTGAGTAAATTTTCAACTACTTTTTCGTCTTTGTTTATTGTGCTAACCATTTTCTTGGTAGCTTTAGGACATAATTTTTACGAAAATCACCAATCTAAAATCTCGGATTATATTGCCATAAAAATATTTTTATTAGCAGGGGCAGTGGCAATGGTTTCTTTTGGAAACTTAGCGATGTTCTTTTTAGGAATCGAAGTGTTGTCCATTGCACTTTACATTCTTGCTGCAAGTGACCGTTTGAGTTTGAAAAGTAACGAAGCGGGAATGAAATATTTTTTAATGGGATCTTTTGCCTCTGGAATCATTCTTTTTGGGATCTGTTTAATTTATGGTGCCATGGGAAGTTTTGACGTTACTGAAATCAGTGAATTGTCGCAATCAGCGGAATTGCCAGTTTGGTTTCCAATAGGAATTGTGTTGGTTACCATAGGGATGTTGTTTAAAGTGGCGGCAGTTCCATTTCATTTCTGGGCACCTGATGTTTACGAAGGTTCTCCAGCGTTGACCACTGCATTAATGAGTACTTTGGCAAAAGTAGTTGCTATGGCTAGTTTGTACAAATTACTATCAGTAATGAATGCGGATGTTTCTGAGTCATTCAAAATGGTAGTCGTTGTGATTTCGATGGCTTCGATGACCGTTGGTAATATTATGGCATTGAGACAAACAAACGTGAAACGTATGTTGGCTTTTTCTGGCGTTTCTCATGCCGGTTTTATGTTGATGACTTTATTGAGTTTGTCTACATCAGCTGGAAGTTTGTTGTATTATGCCTCAGCGTATTCTTTATCTGGAATCGCTGCTTTTTGTGTGATTTTATACGTTTGTAAAAATAGAGACAACGAAGATGTTGTAAATTTCCACGGATTAGGAAAAACCAACCCTTTATTAGCGGCCATTCTTACGGCAGCTTTACTTTCTATGGCAGGTATTCCTATTTTTGCGGGTTTCTTTGCTAAGTTGGTTTTGTTCAATCAAACGATTCAAGCGGGTTATTTGACTTTAGTGATCGTAGCAGTGATCAATTCGATTATAAGCGTTGGGTACTACTTCAAATTGATTTTGGCGATGTACACTAAAGAACCAAATGAGGAACGAAAAGGAACGCCGGTTGTTATTTATGCGGTTGCCATTGTAGCAATTTTGTTGAATATCGCATTAGGGTTGTTTCCATCCTTAGTGTTGGATTTGTTGGCATAAATTAAATCTGTATATTAAAAAAAATCCTGATGACTTAGCTATCAGAATTTTTTTGTCATGTGTTTTTGCAATGAATTGTGTGCTCAATCTAATGGAACGGTATTGTCTTTTTTCAAAATAGATGGTCATAATTTCTGGATCTGTTAAATCTGGCTTATCGTTGTTACTGAATCGCTCACAAGTATATTTTAAATCTTTTCTAGTTTTTCACAAATTGTCGAATAAATTTGCACTAATTTTAATGCTTTAGTCTGAATAATAGTATGTTTAAAAGCACTTCGAGAATTCCGTAAGTCGCTGATTTTTATACTTTAATAAGATATATAGAAGATGTTTCTGTTTTTTTTAATCGATTTGTAATACTGATTCTTAACACTTGTTTCGCATTAGAATTGAAATAATAAAATCTGGGACTCTCCAAAAGCTGGAGACGATACCGAAGAGTCTAAACTGACTATGAGTTTACTTTTTAAATCCAAACGCTTTTAGAAATGAAGGCGTTTTTTTTATGTTTATCTTTACTCGAAATTAAAAGGCAATGCTCAAAATTGGACATCGTGGTGCTAAAGGATACGAACCGGAAAACACTCTTGTTTCGTTCCAAAAAGCATTAGACCTACATGTGGACGGTATTGAACTCGACGTGCATTTGAGTGCTGATGAAGAATTAATTGTTATTCACGATGAAACCATTGACCGTACGACCAATGGAAAAGGTTTTGTAAAAGTTTTATCTTTGCAAGAATTAAAGGCATTTCGAATAAATGGAAAGCACCAAATCCCTACGCTACAAGAGGTTTTTGATTTGGTAAACCAAGGCTGCCTGATCAATATTGAACTCAAAAGCTACGAAGCAACAGACAAAGTAGTCTCACTCATTGAAAAATATGTTGCTAAAACAGGTTGGAAATATGATCGTTTTTTAATTTCCAGTTTTGATTGGAATGCGTTGCAGCAAGTGGCTTTTTTAAATGATAAAATTTCAATTGGCGTTTTAACGGAAACTGATTTAGACTTGGCTTTGGCTTTCGCCAAATTCATTCAGGCAAAATCCATTCATCCGCATTTTCATTTATTGACAAAAGAAAACACGGCGCAAATGCAAGAAAAAGGATTGCAGGTTTTTCCTTGGACTATCAATGAATTAGAAGATATTGAAAAAATAAAAACGTTCAACGTAAACGGAATCATCACCGATTTCCCAAATAGAATATGAATCAGAATTTTGATATAATAATAGTAGGCGGTGGCGCAGCAGGTTTTTTTACAGCGATTAATATCGTAGAGAAAAATCCAAAATTGAAAGTCGCCATTCTGGAGCGCGGTGCAGAGGTATTGCAAAAAGTTCGCATTTCCGGCGGCGGAAGATGCAACGTGACGCACGCTTGTTTTGAGCCAAATGAATTGGTGAAGTTTTATCCGCGCGGCGAAAAAGAATTACGAGGTCCTTTTCATCAGTTTTGTTCTGGTGATACGATTGAATGGTTTGAGAAACATGGTGTAGAATTAAAAATAGAAGGAGACGGACGCATGTTCCCGGTTTCGAATTCTTCACAAACAATTATTAATTGTTTTCTAACTGCCACACAAAAACTGGGTATTACAGTACTTACAGGACAAAGTGTACAATCAATTTTCAAGAAAGAGAATGAATGGAAAATCGAAACCCAAACTGAAAATTATCTTGCCGAAAAACTGATTCTAGCTACTGGGAGTAATCCTAAAGTATGGGAAATGTTACAGAATTTTGGTCATGCAGTTGTCAGCCCGGTTCCTTCTTTATTCACTTTTAATATCAAAGATTCCAGAATAAAAGAATTACCCGGAGTTGCGGCGCAAGTAACCGTAAAAGTAAAAGACACCAAACTCAGCTCAACAGGACCGTTGTTAATTACCCATTGGGGAATGAGCGGACCGGCGATATTGAAACTCTCCGCTTGGGGAGCCCGCATCTTGCATGATAAAAATTATCAGTTCAATATTTTCGTGAATTGGTTGAACGATGCTGACAAAGAAGATGTCGAGAAAAAGCTAAAAGACTTAAAACAGGAACACGCGAAAAAATCAGTTTCCAAGAAATCTCCTTTCGAATTAACCAATAGATTATGGGAAAGTTTGGTGTTCGCTTCCGGAATTGAAGCGGAGACGAAATGGGCCGATTTGTCTAAAATTCAATTGACGAATCTTGCGAATCAATTAACGAATGGCACTTTTCAAGTGAATGGAAAAAGCACCTTTAAAGAAGAATTTGTGACGGCAGGCGGAATTGATTTAAAGGAAATCAACTTCAAAACCATGGAAAGCAAATTGCATGAAAACCTATATTTTGCTGGTGAAATCGTAAATATTGATGCGATTACAGGCGGATTCAATTTTCAGAATGCGTGGACTAGTGGATTTATTGTGGCGAGTGCTATATAATAAATCAACGCTTTAACAGTGTGGAAGCCTAAAAGGTTAAAAAACTATCCTTTATTCAACCACCAGATACTTCCATTCAAAACCGCTGCAAAACTTACCCAAGCCAAATACGGAATGAATAAATAGCCCGCAATTTTATTGATTTTTGAAAACTGAAGGTACGTTTCAAAGATCATCAACCACAATACAATAATTTCTAATCCGGCTAACATCGGGTTGTGTAATCCAAAGAATAAATACGACCACAAAGCATTCAGTGCTAATTGAATCGCAAAGAAAATCAACGCTTTTTTTACTAGTTCTTTTTCTACTTCTATTCGGTCCCAAACTAATCCAGCCGCAACACCCATCATCACATATAGCATACTCCAGACTGGTGCAAAGATCCAATTGGGCGGATTAAAAATTGGTTTTATTAAGGTTGGATACCAAGTGGTAATGGCAGAACGAGTAACCGTACCAGAGAAATAACCAATCGCAAGACACGTAACAACAACAGCTAATATTCGGGTGATTTTATTCATTTTTATATTTTTCTAATGTGAGCCAAATTTACTCAAATCTTTGTAACGATTAACCAACTAAACGAATAAACAAATAACCCAAAAAAAGTATCTTTGCATAAATTTATACATTCATGATTTCAGCAAACGATTTTATCCCATCACAATATACACATTCGATTGAAGAAGGCAATTTTCAATGGAGCGCACCAAGCAATATTGCCCTTGTAAAATATTGGGGAAAAAAAGACAATCAAATTCCTGCAAATCCTTCGGTGAGTTTTACGTTGAACAATTGTAAAACGATTACGAAATTGGCTTTCGCCAAAAAAAATACTTCAACTGCGCTAAACATAAAAGATGATTTTTCTTTTGACTTACTTTTTGAAGGACAACCAAAAGAAGATTTCAAACCAAAAATCCAAAAATTTCTGGAGCGAATAGAAATTTATTTACCTTTTTTGAAAGACTACCATTTTACGATTGACACGGAAAATACCTTCCCACATAGTTCCGGAATTGCTTCATCAGCATCTGGAATGGCAGCTTTGGCGATGAACTTAATGAGTTTAGAAAAAGCACTAAACCCTGAAATGACCAAAGAATATTTTTATCAGAAAGCGTCTTTGCTGGCACGTTTGGGTTCTGGAAGCGCTTGCAGAAGTGTAAAAGGACAAGTTGTAGTGTGGGGAAATCATGCAAATATCTCCGGAAGTTCGGATTTATTTGGCGTGGAATTTCCAAATGCAATTCATGCTAATTTCAAGAATTTTCAAGATACTATTTTATTAGTTGACAAAGGTGAGAAACAAGTTTCAAGTACCGTGGGACATGATTTGATGCACAACCATCCTTTTGCCGAAAGGCGGTTTGCACAAGCGCATGAAAATTTAGACCAATTGATTTTAATTTTCGAAAGTGGAAATTTAGAGGAATTTATCAAAATTGTAGAAAGCGAAGCCTTAACTTTACATGCCATGATGATGACTTCGATGCCTTATTTTATATTAATGAAACCGAATACGTTGGAGATTATAAATGCGATTTGGAAATTTAGAAATGAGACTAGAATTCCGGTTTGTTTTACGCTTGATGCCGGTGCAAATGTGCATGTTTTATATCCTGAGAATGTTGCCGAAAAAGTTTTACAATTTATTCAGCACGAATTAGTTGGCTATTGTCAAAATGGTCAGTACATTTGTGACGAAATTGGAAATGGAGCGGTATTGCTTTAATTTATTTATTTTTCACTATCTTTAATTTTTAAAGACCTGAAAACATGGACATTCAATCCGAGAAATTAGAATTGATAAAAATGTTGTTAGAAACTGACGACACAGCCATAATTGAAGCTGTGAAAAACATTTTCAAATCACAAAAAAAAGAGGTTTGGAAAAATTTATCACCTGAACAACAAGAAGAAATTGACCTTGAAATTCAGGAAGCGAATCGTGGCGATCAAGTTGATTTATAAAACAGCACATTAAAAAATGCCTAATTGCCAACCCCCAAATTGTTAATTTACAACACCATATGAAAGGACCTTTATTTTACTCAAAAATACTACTCTTTGGAGAATACGGAATAATTCGTGACTCAAAAGGGCTTTCAATTCCATATAATTTTTATAATGGTGCGCTCAAAAGAGACGGAAATTCGTCTGAAGAAGCGGTAAAATCAAATGGGAATTTAAGGCGTTTTGTTATCTATCTAGACACTTTACAAGACGAACACCCCAATCTGGTTACTTTTGATTTAGACCTCTTGAAAAATGATGTGGAAGCCGGAATGTATTTTGATTCCAGTATTCCTCAGGGTTATGGCGTAGGTAGCAGTGGTGCACTTGTAGCCGCTATTTATGATAAATATGCTCAAAATAAAATTACGGTTCTGGAAAATTTGACTCGTGAAAAATTATTGCAGCTAAAAAATATATTTTCTCAAATGGAGAGTTTTTTCCACGGAAAAAGTTCTGGATTAGATCCTTTGAACAGTTATTTGAGTATCCCTATTTTAATCAATTCTAAAGATAACATTCAAGCAACCGGAATTCCAAATCAAAGCTTTGACGGCAAAGGAGCCGTATTTTTGTTAGATTCTGGAATTGTGGGCGAAACCGCTCCCATGGTGAATATTTTCATGGAAAACCTGAAAGACAAAGGATTCCGCGCCATGTTGAAAAATCAATTTGTAAAATATACAGATGCCTGCGTTGAAAATTTCCTGGGCGGAGACATGAAATCATTGTTCATGAATACCAAGAAACTATCTAAAGTGGTCTTGAATAACTTTAAACCAATGATTCCGGAACAATTTCACAGCATCTGGCAACAAGGAATTGACAGTAATGATTATTATTTGAAATTATGTGGTTCTGGTGGCGGTGGTTACATCTTAGGATTCACAGAAGATTTAGAAAAAGCCAAAATTTCCCTGAAAGAGTATAAACTAGAAGTCGTGTACCAGTTTTAAACATCCTCTCCCCAACCCTCTTCAAAGGAGAGGGAGAAGAAAACCTAAAATAGCACCCTTATTATTGGGAGCACATTCTTAAATAAATCTAAATGTTAAGCAGGCACCACAAACTTCTCCTAATGAAAATTGCAAGTTTGTTCTCTGTGGTTAGAGGCTATAACATTCCGGTCATTATCCTGGCACAATACCTCTCAGCCATATTTATTTTGGCTCCTGACACAAGAGCTTTGGCTATTTTACTCGATTTCAATTTATTTATCTTGGTTTTTGCTTCATCACTAACAATTGCTTCGGGATATATTATCAATAATTTTTATGACAGCCAAAAAGATTTAATCAATCGCCCTAACAAGTCCATGTTAGATCGATTAGTGAGTCAAAAAACAAAACTAAACGTCTATTTTACATTGAATTTCATAGTTGCCTTAATGGCTCTGTTTGTTTCTTGGCGTGCTTTTTTATTCTTTTCCCTATACATTTTCGTTATTTGGTTTTATTCCCATAAAATAAAAAAATACCCTATAATAGGAAATTTGACAGCGGCTTTACTTGCCGTGACCCCTTTTTTTGCCATACTATTGTATTACTACAATCAGATCCCGTTTGAAGAAATTGAAAATTACAAAAGACAGCTTGGAGTAATATTTGTGCATGCCTCTTTTTTGTTCTTATTGCTGCTGATTCGGGAAATGATTAAAGACCTAGAAAATCTGAAAGGCGATTTAATTACTGATTATAAAACGATTCCCATTGTTTATGGAGAAGAAATTTCAAAAAAAATCATAACCTTTTTGACACTCCTTACCGTTTTCCCCGTTTATGTTTTAATCGAAATTTACGATGTGGGATATATGGATATTTATTTTTATTCCTCGCTCATAATCCTTATTTTATCCTTGCTTTACTTGTGGAAATCAAATGCTAAACCACAATTCCTATTGCTTCATAATGTCCTGAAATTTTTAATTGTCTCTGGAGTATTTTGTATTGTACTGATTGATCCGAGTGTTTTATGGCACGGCAAAAGATTGCTGATGATGCTTTAGACAATCCCTTTTTAAGAATTACTAAAAAAAACCTCTATCATCAGGCTAGGCATTCTCTTGAAATAGAAAAAGGGTTCCTACTATAAAATTAGAAAATCACAACCATTTATTAATTTGATTTTTAATTTTATGTATTCAATAAAAACAAAAAAAGAGCAGTTTTTATGCTATGGGGCATTGTACAAACCCTTTTTCGGGTTCATTTCATTGCTAAACGTGATTCCGCAGGATTGCTATAATACGTTCTACAGTTTTCTTGTTGACTCCCTTTCTTTCAATTTTGTCTTAATGACAACCGTTTCATAGGGAATGTGTTCTTCTTTAGATTCCAGTCGATCAATAAGTAGTTTAGCAGCAACTTCGCCTATTTCTATGCCATGCTGACTGACCGTGGTCAAACTGGGAGACAACCTACGGGAGGCGAGTATACCATCTGCAAAACCTATGATAGAAAGTGCTTCGGGAATTTTATATCCTTTTTTGAGTCCAATTCTCAAAGCAGCTACGGAGTCATTTTCGTCCAAAGCAAAAATCCCGTCAATTGTATTGGTATCAAAAATATTTTCTATGAGATTATTTAGATTTTCATCACAATCGGTTCTCAAAATTATAGCCTTATTAATGGGTATATTGTTGACTTCTAAGGCTTTAATATAGCCGGCAGCACGCAATTTCCCGACACTCAAATTATCAACTGAAGAAAACAGCGCTATGTTTTTGCACCCTAAATCAATTAAATGTTGGGTAGAATCTAGGGCCGAATCAAAATCATCTACAATAACTTTGTCACAATCAACGCCATCCGCAATTCGATCAAACATCACAATAGGAGTTCCATCATTAATGATTGCCGAAAAATGACTGTATTCCTGATTTTTTTGAGCCTCTTCAGAAACCGAAACAATAAATCCGTCGATAGTACCATTGCTGAGCATCTCCAAAGTATGCGCTTCTTTATCCAAAGATTCATTTGAAATACACATAATCACATTGTATCCTTTTTCATCAGCCACTTTCTCGATACCACTAAATACTTTGGCAAAGAAAGAATTCAAAATATTAGGAATAATCACCCCAATGGTTCTTGTTTTCCTGTTTTTTAGGTTCAAACCAATTACGTTAGGTTTGTAATTTTTTAGCTTTGCGTATTCTTTTATTTTTATTTTAGTTAACTCACTAATTTCCGGACTATCATTAAGTGCTTTTGAAACTGTAGAAACAGAAACATTCAGTTCTTTTGCGATTTGTTTTAGTGTAGCTCTGGCTTTCATAAAAAAATGTTTAGTGTAATTAATAAAGAAAAAAGGGACAAGATGTAAATAAATAGAATATTAACAATTAGATCGACAAAAATAGCGATTATAATATAAAAATTGGCTCTGAAAAATGAGGAATGTTCAATAAATTTACATAGAAATTCACAACAAAACAATCTATCGACGGTTTCGATTAATTCTAAATTCATTGCCGGAAAAATATTTCAAATATACATTTGATAATCAGCACTAAAACAAGAAAAAAATAATCTTTTAAGGTATTTGTATTTAAAATAATTAATTGTACTTTTGCAACCCCTTTATTGGGGATGGAATGTTTAATTAAAATAATATTATGGACGCATTAAGCTACAAGACACAATCAGCAAGCAAAGCCACCGTTACAAAAGAGTGGATTGTTGTAGATGCTGATGGGCATAACTTAGGTCGTATGGCTTCGAAGATCGCAATGATCCTTAGAGGTAAGTACAAAGCAAGTTATACGCCACACGTTGACTGTGGAGATAACGTAATTGTTATCAACTCAGAAAAAATCAACCTTACAGGGAACAAGATGAAAGAAAAAACTTACATCCGTCACACTGGTTATCCTGGAGGACAAAGAACTTTAACTGCTGAAGTATTGCAATCAAAAAACCCTGCATTACTAGTTGAAAAAGCAATAAAAGGAATGCTACCTAAAAACAAATTAGGTGCTGAACTTTTTAGAAATTTAAATGTTGTTGTAGGATCAGAGCACAAACAAGGCGCTCAAAAACCTAGAACAGTTAACCTTAACGATCTTAAGTAATGGGAGTTATTCACAAAATCGGTAGAAGAAAAACCGCTGTTGCACGTGTTTATGTTTCGGAAGGAACAGGAGTAATCACTGTAAACAAAAAAGCATTCGAAACATACTTCCCAACTGCAACGTTACAGTACAAAGTATTACAACCTATGTCTATGACAGAAAATGTAACAAATTTTGATGTAAAAGTGAACGTTTACGGAGGTGGTTCAACTGGACAAGCAGAAGCAGTAAGAATGGCATTGGCACGTGTTATGTGTGAAGTAAATGCTGAAAACAGAGCGATACTGAAACCAGAAGGTTTATTGACAAGAGATCCAAGAATGGTTGAACGTAAGAAATTCGGTCAGAAGAAAGCTCGTAAGAGATTCCAATTCTCTAAACGTTAATAGTACCTGTCTTGTATTATTTATACAAGACGTATTGATTATTAAATTTAAAAACAATGTTGTTGTTGTCCCGTTGAGACGGGAAATTAGTTTAGCATCTAAATGAAACCCAATTAAAAGATTGAATCTTTAAATCAAAAAGGAACATTGCTAATCAACAGAACGTAAACTAAACAAAAAATGTCAAACAAAGTAGAAGTAAAAGAATTACTAGAAGCAGGTGTACACTTCGGACACATGACTAGAAAATGGGATCCAAACATGGCTCCTTACATTTATATGGAGCGTAATGGTATACACATTATCAATCTTTATAAAACAGCAGCAAAAATTGAAGAAGCGAATGAAGCTTTGAAAAAAATCGCTGCATCAGGTAGAAAAATATTATTCGTAGCTACCAAAAAACAAGCTAAAGACATCGTAGCTGAAAAAGCTAAAGCTGCAAACATGCCTTACATCACTGAAAGATGGCCTGGTGGAATGCTAACTAACTTCGTAACTATCCGTAAAGCTGTTAAAAAAATGGCAACTATTGATAAAATGAAGAAAGATGGTACTTTCATGACACTTTCTAAAAAAGAGCGTTTGCAAGTAGATCGTCTTCGTGCCAAATTAGAGAAAAACTTAGGTTCAATAGCTGACATGTCAAGACTACCAGCTGCATTGTTCGTAGTTGATATCAAAGCAGAACATATCGCAATAAAAGAAGCTCAAAAATTAAACATTCCAGTTTTCGCTATGGTGGATACCAATTCTGACCCAAGAGAGGTTGAATTTGTAATCCCATCTAACGATGATGCTTCTAAATCAATTGACAAAATCTTAACTTTAGTAACTGGTGCAATTATCGAAGGACTTTCTGATAGAGGATCTGACAAAGAAACTGATCTTCCTGTTGCTGCTGAAGTAGTAGCTCCTGTTGCTGCTGAAGTAGTTGTTCCTGTTACCGAAACAGTAGCTCCAACTCCTGCAACTGAAGAATAAAAATAAATTTAAAGATTGAAGAATTTAAAGATAAAAATTATTGATTGTAAAATTAATGATGAAGTCTTTAAATTTCTCAATCTTTTAATCTTTAAAATAAAAAAATTATGGCAACAATTACTGCTGCAGACGTAAATAAATTAAGAACAATCACTGGTGCAGGAATGATGGACTGCAAAAAAGCCTTGGTTGAAGCAGAAGGAGATTTTGATTTAGCTATCGAAAACTTACGTAAAAAAGGACAAAAAGTAGCTGCAAACCGTTCTGATAGAGAATCTACAGAAGGTGCTGCAATTGCTGTTGTAAATGCTGATAAAACTGCTGGAGTTGTAATCACCTTAAACTGTGAGACTGACTTTGTAGGAATGAATGAAAGCTTCGTGAAAATGGCTACTGAAATGGCTAATCTAGCATTGAACTTCAATACAAAAGAAGAATTTTTAGCAGCTGATTTCAACGGAATCACTGTTGCTGATAAATTAATCGAACAAACTGGTGTTATCGGTGAAAAATTAGAAATCAGAACTTTCGAGAAATTAGAAGGTGCCTTTATCGGATCTTACATTCACTCCGGAAACAAAATTGCTACTTTAGTGGCGCTATCTGCAAATGTAGAGGGTGCTGAAGAAGTTTCAAGAAACGTATCGATGCAAGCAGCTGCAATGGCTCCAATAGCTTTAGACGAAACGGGTGTTGATGCTGACACCATCGCTAAAGAAATAGAAATTGCTAAAGATATCCTACGTCAAGAAGGTAAACCAGAAGCAATGCTAGACAATATCGCTAAAGGTAAACTAGCCCGTTTCTTTAAAGACAATACGTTAGTAAACCAAGATTATATCAAAGACAACAAAATGAGCGTTGCTGCTTATGTTAAATCTTTAGACAAAGATCTTATCGTTACCGGTTTTAAAAGAGCTGCGTTAGGATAATCATCCTAAAATGGTTTTAGAATCTCTAAATTTATTTTAGAAGTTTTCTAACCTCAATATAAAATCCCATTTTGTTCTAAAACAAGATGGGATTTTTTTTGTTTGAAAAAAAATTAAAACACTAAATTTGAAATTTAATTTTTATTTATGTTCAAAACCAAAAAAGAACTTGTATTCGTTACTCTCGCCGGAATATTCATTACTAACGCCGTTACTGCTGAACTCATCGGTGGGAAACTGATACAAATAGGTCCCTTTGTAATGAGTATCGGCATTTTACCTTGGCCTATTGTTTTCCTGACTACTGATTTAATCAATGAATACTTTGGAGAAAAAGGAGTAAAAAATTATCTTTAATTACCGCTTTTTTAATTACTTATGCGTTCAACCTCTTGTTTTTATCCATAAATACTCCCGTGGCAAAAGGGATAATCCCGGTAAATGACGAACAGTTTTTGGCAGTTTTTGGCCAAAGCATGTGGATTATTGTGGGAAGCATCATCGCCTTCTTAGTTTCTCAATTGATAGACGTAACTGTTTTTTGGTTTTTCAAAAACCGTACATGAAATAAAAAAATCTGGCTCAGAGAAACAGGTTTCAAAAGAGCTGAGTTAGGATAAATTGATTTTTTGATTTCAGATTATAATATTTGAACTCAGATTTATATACAACCTATTTCAAAGAGATTTGAAATGGGTTTTTTTATCGGATTCATTCATTCAAAAAGAACTCTTAAACATATTAGATTATAAAAAGCTGAACTTCATGCAGTGTCCATTAACCACTAACAATTTAAATTAAAATAGCTTATAAATACAAAACGAAAATTCCTACCTAAAAACGCGCATCGTAAAAATTTAACATAAAACGACCATCACCTAAAATTATTTATATTTTTACCGAAAACGTTATCGTTACCTTATTTTTTTAATACTTTTAACTTTTTAAACCAAAAACTCAAATTTATGAAGAATTTATTTATTGCATCCCTAGTCTTGTTCGCATTTTTCTCTTGTACTGATGAAAATTTAAATTCAACAGAAGTAGTACAAAATAAGGTACAACCAAGTTATGTTGCGAACCAACTACTTATTAAATTTAAACCTACAGAAACTGGAGCTAAAACATCAACAAACATTTTATCTCTAATTGGAGGAACTACAGTAGAAGTTATTAACACTAATTCTATGAAAACTTCCACTGCTAAAACAAACACTACAGGTGGAAAAATTTTATTGGTAAATTCAAAGTTAGGCACAATGGAAGCTATTGAGCTTATTAAAGATTTACAAGGAGTAGAGTATGCAGAGCCAAACTGGATATACAATCATTTTGCAGTTTCAAATGACACTTATTATACTAATGGTTCACTTTGGGGCATGTATGGATCTACAACTTCTCCATCGAATCAGTTTGGTTCGCAAGCCGCAGCTGCTTGGGCAAACAATAAGTTAGGATCAGCTACTGTGTATATCGGTATTATTGACGAAGGTTATATGTACACTCATGAAGATCTAGCAGCCAATGCAGGTAAAAACCCAGGTGAAATAGATGGTAATGGTATAGATGATGATAGCAATGGCCTTGTTGACGATGTGTATGGCTATGATTTTGCCGCAAACGATAATACTGTTTTTGACGGAGTTGACGATGACCACGGAACACATGTTGCCGGTACTATTGGTGCTGTAGGAGGTAATGGAAAAGGTGTTGCTGGTGTTGTATGGAATGTAAAAATGATAAACGCTAAATTTTTAGGTGGAACAGGCGGAACATTAGCAAATGCAATTAAAGCAATTGACTATTTCACTGATCTAAAAACAAGACATGGCTTAAACATTGTAGCTACTAATAACTCTTGGGGAGGAGGAGGATTCTCACAAGGTCTTCAGGATGCAATTGAGAGAGCCAATACTGCTGGAATACTGTTCATTGCTGCTGCAGGGAATAGTGGAACTGACAATGACACCACACCAAGTTATCCTGCAAGTTATCCTAACGCAAATGTAATCGCCGTTGCATCAATTACCAATACAGGAGCTCTATCAAGTTTCTCTCAATTTGGCGCTACCTCTGTTGATTTAGGCGCTCCTGGTTCAGGAATATGGTCAACAGTACCTGCAAGATCTAAAGGTAAGTTTGTATCTAGCTATGCTAGTTATAACGGAACTTCAATGGCAACTCCACATGTGTCAGGAGCGGCTGCATTATACGCATCTTTGAATCCTGGTGCAACAGCTGCACAAATTAAAGCAGCACTATTGAACAGTGCTACTCCTACTTCCTCTTTATCTGGAAAATGTTTAACAGGAGGTAGATTGAATGTAAGCGGATTTTAATCCAATTAAAACTAATTAAACAAAGGAGTCCACAAGTTGGGCTCTTTTTTTTATGGTCATATTTTTTTTCAATACCGTTCAAAAAATCCATATTTTTAAAATATCCTAAGTAGAGGATGAATAGCAAAAGCTATGTTAGATAAGACTGCTAAGCACAAATTGACTTATTTAATGTAAAAATTTGAACTTAATAATCGAAAAAATATCTCTAGCCAAAATATTAAAGTTACATGATTCTTCTTTTTCACTAATTTGATTATAAATTAATTAAACGATTTTATTTAATAAAAATGAAAAAAAATAGAATCATGTTTAGAATAAATTTACATCGAAAACAACAATACAAATTAATACTTTTCAATTAAAACACTAAATTTGGATATTAATTGTTTTTTATGTTCAAAACCAAAAAAGAACTTGTCTTTGTTATTCTTGCCGGAATCTTTATCACTAATGCCGTTATAGCAGAACTCATCGGTGGGAAACTGATACAAATAGGTCCTTTTGTAATGAGCATCGGCATTTTGCCTTGGCCTATTGTTTTCCTAACTACTGATTTAATCAATGAATACTTTGGAGAAAAAGGAGTAAAGAAATTGTCCTTAATCACTGCCGGTTTAATCGCCTACTCTTTCCTTGTTTTACTTTTTGCAATCAATATTCCCGCCGCAAAAGGAATAAGCCCAGTCAATGATGAGCAGTTTTTTGCCGTTTTTGGACAAAGCATGTGGATCATAGTGGGAAGTATCATTGCGTTCCTAGTTTCTCAATTGATAGATGTAACCGTTTTTTGGTTTTTCAAAAACCGTACAGGAAACAAAAAAATATGGCTCAGAGCCACGGGTTCTACTATCATTTCGCAATTATTCGATTCTTTTATTGTGTTGGGAATTGCTTTTTGGTTGCCCGGAAAAATAAACTTTGATACATTTTTAACCTCCGCCTTAACAGGCTATACATTTAAACTTGGTATTGCCATTCTCTTGACTCCTTTAATTTACTTGGGTCACTATTTAATAAAAAACTATTTAGCCACTGATAACAAATGATTACAGACGATAAACCCCGCTGTGGATGGTGTACTTCTAGCGTTTTGTATAAAAAATACCACGACGAAGAATGGGGTGTTCCCGTGTATGAGGACGCCACTTTATTTGAATTTTTACTACTTGAAACGTTTCAGGCTGGACTCAGTTGGATTACTATTTTGAACAAGAGAGAAAATTTTAGAGCTGCTTTTAACCAATTTGACTATAAAAAAATAGCGCTTTATACTGAAAATAAAATCCATGAATTACTTCAAGATGCTGGAATAATTCGCAATCAATTAAAAATTAGGTCGGCAGTATCAAATGCGGCAGCCTTTATGAAAGTACAAGAAGAATTTGGCAGTTTTTCAAATTATGTTTGGAAATTCACTGATGGAAAACCCATTCAAAACAACCGACAATCTTTACAAGAAGTTCCGGCTACTACTCCGCTTTCAGATACAATAAGTAAGGATTTAAAAAAACGCGGATTCAAATTCGTCGGTTCAACGGTAGTTTATGCACTCCTGCAAGCCACCGGAATGGTTGATGATCACGTTGCAGATTGCTGGAAAAAACAGTAGTGAGTAATCCGTTTTCGACATTTAAATTATCAAATAAAACTTTAAATCCGAAATTTTAATCAAAAAAACCATTATATTTGTTTCACACTTTAGGGGTGTCTACAACATTGTAGGCTGAGAATTACCCTCTGAACCTGATCTAGTTCATACTAGCGTAGGGAAAAGTAAGATGACTTCCTGGTACATTTATGTACTCCTATAGCCATTCCTAAAGTATAACTGTATACTAAATTCAAAAGGAATGGAACTCAAAATCAACAATCAAACGAAACAATTTGCAGCTGACAGTCTTACTGTTCAGGCACTTCTTGACTTGGAAATTCCAATAAAACAAAACGGAATTGCCGTAGCCATTAACAATAGTATAATTCCAAAATCCAACTGGAATTCCCACATCATACAAGAAACCGATAACATTCTCATCATCTCTGCAACTCAAGGAGGATAACCATTTTAATTTAAAGATTGAAAGATTTATAGATTAAAATATTTATCAAATCCACTCTTCAATCTTTCAATTTTTTAATACTTAAATCTTTCAATAAAAAAAACATGAAATACGAAGAAAAAATATCAACCACTCCTTTTCCTAATTCTACAAAAATTTATGTAGATGGAACCATTCATCCCATAAAAGTAGCGATGCGAGAAATTGCATTGACTGACACTAAAATGTCAAATGGCAGAATAGAAAAAAACCCGCCTGTAACCGTTTATGACACTTCGGGCCCATTTACCGACCCAAATATCGAAATTGACATTCGAAAAGGACTGCCCCGCATTCGTGAACAATGGATTCTGGATCGTAATGATGTCGAAGAATTAAGTGAAACCTCTTCCGAATACGGGAAAAAGCGTTTGAATGACGAAAAACTAAACGAATTGCGTTTCGAATATTTGCACAAACCTAAGCGTGCCAAAAAAGGAGCCAACGTTTCCCAATTGTATTATGCAAAACAAGGAATCATTACTCCAGAAATGGAATACATAGCCATTCGTGAAAACCAACGCTTGGAGTTGATAAACGAACAAACCAAAGCCATGCAACACCAACACGAAGGAAATAGTTGGGGCGCAAACACTCCCTCTCCTTCGGGCCGGGCTGGGATGGGGAAAATCACCCCTGAATTTGTCCGAAGCGAAGTAGCCAGAGGACGTGCCATTATTCCAAATAACATCAACCACCCAGAAAGTGAGCCTATGATTGTAGGTCGTAACTTCTTAGTGAAAATTAATGCTAACATTGGCAACAGCGCCGTAACCTCAACAATCGAAGAAGAAGTAGAAAAAGCAGTTTGGGCATGCCGCTGGGGAGCTGACACGATTATGGATTTATCAACCGGTAAAAACATTCACGAAACCAGAGAATGGATTATCCGAAATTCTCCTGTGCCAATTGGAACCGTGCCTATTTACCAAGCTTTGGAAAAAGTAAATGGCGTGGCCGAAGATCTCACTTGGGAAGTTTATCGTGATACGCTAATCGAACAAGCGGAACAAGGGGTTTCCTATTTTACCATCCATGCCGGTGTTTTATTGCGCTACATCCATTTGACTGCTGAACGTGTTACCGGTATTGTTTCCCGTGGAGGCTCTATCATGGCAAAATGGTGTTTGTTTCACCATAAAGAAAACTTTCTTTACACCCATTTTGAAGACATTTGCGAAATTATGAAACAATATGATGTAGCGTTTTCATTAGGAGATGGGTTACGTCCCGGTTCTATTGCCGATGCGAATGATGCCGCTCAGTTTGCAGAGCTGGAAACACTTGGCGAACTGACAAAAATCGCCTGGAAACACGATGTTCAGGTATTTATTGAAGGCCCTGGCCACGTACCCATGCACATGATTAAGGAAAACATGGACAAACAATTAGAGCACTGTGATGAAGCTCCTTTTTATACTTTAGGACCATTAACTACTGATATTGCTCCAGGTTATGATCACATCACCTCTGCCATTGGCGCGGCTATGATTGGCTGGTATGGTTGTGCGATGTTATGCTACGTGACACCAAAAGAACACCTTGGTTTACCCAACAAAAAAGACGTTAAAGACGGCGTAATCACGTATAAGATTTCGGCTCATGCTGCTGATTTGGCCAAAGGGCATCCCGGATCGCAATACCGTGACAATGCCTTGAGCAAAGCCCGTTTTGAATTCCGTTGGCAAGACCAATTCAACTTATCCCTAGATCCCGATACAGCTCGTGAATTTCATGATGAAACATTACCGGCGGATGGCGCCAAAGTAGCTCATTTTTGTTCGATGTGTGGCCCCAAATTTTGTTCTATGAAAATCTCCCAGGAAATTCGCGATGTAGCTGAAGCCGAAAAAGGCATGAAAGAAAAATCAAAAGAATTTGTAGAAAGCGGCAAAGAAATTTACTTATAAGACTGTAGAAGAAAGAGGAAAGAAAAAAGATTATGATCGTAATCACAAATCCAATTCCTGTAATTAATGAAATCGACACCATTCATTCTCTTTTTGAGAATGGACTGGAGTTGCTTCATATTCGGAAACCTGATTTTTCAGAAACAGAAATGAACGCTTTTTTATCCGAAATAAAATCAGATTTCCGTCAGCAAGTGGTTTTGCACAGTCATCACCAACTGGCTTTAGCATCTGGAATACATCGGATTCATTTTACAGAAAAAGCAAGAATTGAAACATCGGAGAAAAGTTTAAAAAACTGGAAAGAAAGTGGATTTAAACTCTCTACTTCGATTCATCAAATGATTGATTTTGAAGAACTACCTACTGTTTTTGCTTATGCTTTTTTTGGTCCTGTTTTCGAAAGTATTTCAAAACCAAAGTATGCTTCGGATATTGACTTTAAAAAAGCATTGCAACAAAGGAAGAATAACGAAACTTCATTAGTAGCACTTGGTGGAATTACAGCTGATAAAATTAAAACGGCATTAAAATATGGCTTTGATGATGTGGCACTTTTAGGTGCCATTTGGAACAGTAACCATCCAATAGAAAATTTTAAACAATGCAAGAAAAGAGACCTTTCGTAGTAACAATTGCAGGCTTTGATCCTTCTGCAGGCGCGGGAGTTTTAGCAGACATCAAGACATTCGAGCAACATCACGTTTATGGTTTTGCCGTCAATACCGGTAATACCATTCAAACCGAAAATCAGTTCTTCGAAATGCACTGGACTGACCAAGCTTTCGTTTTGAGATCACTGGACAAATTGTTTGAAAATTATGCTATCAAAGCCGTAAAAATTGGAATTGTTCCTTCACTGGATTATTTAAAAAAAATTGTTTTTGCTATAAAAAAGCTTTCGCCAAAAACAAAGATTGTTTGGGATACCGTATTAAAATCTACAACCAAATTTCGTTTTATAACTATAGAAAATCAAGCTGTTTTGATCGAAATATTGAAAAAAATAGATTTGATAACACCCAATTACAATGAAATTTTACAGCTTTCCGCAGCAGAAAAAAATCCTGAATTAATTGCTCACGAGCTGTCAAAACAGTGCGCTGTATTGCTAAAAGGTGGTCACAATCCTCTGGCAATTGGTGTTGACTGTTTGTATACCGGAAAGGAAATCTTCATGCTTACGCCAAATAACACTTCGGTTTTCGAGAAACACGGCTCTGGCTGTGTATTATCATCAGCGATTACAGCCAATTTAGCTTTGGGATTAGACCTGAAAACAGCTTGCATCAATGCCAAAAAATATATAGAAACCTATTTACAATCTAATCAAACCAAATTAGGATACCATCATGTATAATAAGCTACACTACATTTCGCAAGGAAATACTGTCGAAGAACAATTGCACAACATTCACAAAGCACTGGACAATGGCTGCCATTGGATACAATTGCGATTCAAAAATCAAAACGCGCTTGAAGTTTTCACTTTGGCGGAAGCCGTAAAAATGTTATGTAAAGAATATTTAGCCACTTTTATCATCAATGACAACGTGCATTTGGTAAAGCAATTGGATGCCGATGGCGTTCATTTGGGTTTAAGTGACATGAAAGTGGAAGAAGCAAGACTAATTTTAGGAAAAACAAAAATTATTGGAGGAACGGCAAATACTTTTGAAGATGTGCGCCAAAGGACAGCCGAAAACTGTGATTATATAGGTCTGGGTCCATTTCAATTTACGACAACCAAACAAAATTTAAGTCCCATTTTAGGATTGGAAGGGTATCGATTGATTATCCAACAAATGAAAATAAAAAACATCCAAATTCCCATTTATGCCATTGGAGGAATCACACTAGAAAACGTTGAAGACCTGATGGAAAACGGAATTCAGGGTATTGCCGTTTCTGGTTTGATCACCCAAAGCGAAAACCCAGCACAACTTATTACTCAACTTAACGACAAATTATATGGTACCATTTAAAATAGGAGACAAGACCTTTCAATCCCGCTTGTTTTTAGGCACAGGAAAATTCGGTTCTAATCAACAGATGGAAGAAGCCATTTTAGCCTCTGGAACCGAGTTAGTAACCGTAGCGCTAAAACGTATCGATTTAGAAACCGAAACCGATACCATTTTATCCCATCTCAAACACCCGCTAATTAATTTGCTCCCCAATACTTCTGGCGCACGAAATGCCAAAGAAGCCGTTTTTGCGGCACAACTAGCACGAGAAGCCTTGGAGACCAATTGGCTTAAACTGGAAATTCATCCTGATCCAAAATATCTAATGCCAGATGCAATCGAAACCTTAAAAGCTACGGAAGCTTTAGCCAAATTAGGGTTTATCGTTTTGCCTTACATCCATGCGGATCCCGTTTTATGTAAACGACTGGAAGACGCAGGAACTTCGGCGGTGATGCCTTTAGGTTCTCCAATTGGTAGCAACAAAGGATTAAAAACGATCGATTTTTTAGAAATAATAATTGAACAGAGCAGAGTTCCCGTGATTATAGATGCCGGAATTGGCGCACCATCCGACGCAGCAAAAGCCATGGAACTTGGAGCTGATGCGGTTTTAGTAAACACAGCAATTGCCGTGGCAAGAAATCCTATATTGATGGCAGAGGCTTTCAGAGAAGCCGTTATTGCAGGTCGAAAAGCCTACGAAGCACAATTAGCACAAAAAGTAAATCATGCAATGGCCTCAAGTCCTTTGACTGCGTTTTTGTATGAGTAATATGTTTTTGGTCTATTTACAAGAAAACTGTTGAAAAAATGGCACGCAGATTTTACAGATTTACGCAGATAAAAACTTAAAAAAAATCTACAAAAATTCGTACAATTTACATACTACAGAAATTTATAGTTGTATCAAAATAACTACATTTAGTTTTTAATTAGTACTAATTTTTAAATTCTTAAAAATGACCGAAAACGACATATCATTCAAAATAAGAGGAGCCATTTTCAAAGTGTACAATACACTCGGTCCAGGTTTATTTGAATCTGTTTATGAAAGCGCTTTGTATTATGAATTAACTAAAATAAATTTAAAAGTTGAAAGACAATTAGAAATCACTATTCCTTACGATGAAATCATATTAGATGTTGCTTTTAAAATTGATTTATTAGTAGAAGACAAAGTAATTATTGAATTGAAATCTGTCGAAGATTTAGCACCTATTCATTACAAACAAATTACAAACTATTTAAAACTTACTAATAAAAAATTAGGCCTACTTGTCAATTTTAATACAGTCACTATTTTAGATGACATTAAACGAATTGCAAATAAATTATAATTAAGGATTAGAAAATAGCACGCAGATTTCACTTATATATACAGCTAAAATTAAAAAAAACGGTTAAAAAAATCTGCGAAAATTTGCAGAATCTGCGTGCCAAAAACCGCATATCCTTTTTGCGAAAAAAAATAAAACAATGAACACATTTAGATCGGTTTTTGACAACTACGATTGGGAAACAATCAAAACAAAAATATACCATACCACTTCGATAGAAGTCGAATCTGCGTTAGGCAAAAACAAACGCAGTCTCGATGATTTTCTGACGTTGATTTCACCAGCTGCCAAACCTTACTTAGAGCAAATGGCACAACTGACACATGAACTAACCAAAAAAAGATTTGGCAAAACGATTCAAATGTATGCTCCTTTGTATTTAAGCAACGAGTGTCAGAACATTTGTACGTATTGTGGGTTTAGTTTAGACAACAAAATCAAACGAAAAACACTTACCGAAAATGAAATTACGCAAGAAATTGAAGTCTTAAAAAAAGCAGGATTTGATCATGTTTTATTAGTTACAGGCGAAGCCAATCAGACCGTAAACATTCATTATTTTCTAAAGACAATTGCTCAGATAAAAAACGATTTCTCCACCATTTCAGCCGAAGTACAACCCTTGTCAACAGAAGAATACGAACAATTACACGAAGCCGGTGTCTATTCGATTTTAGTCTATCAGGAAACCTACCACCGTGATGTTTACAAACAGTACCATACCAAAGGAAAGAAATCCAATTTTGATTTTCGTTTAGAAACACCCGATCGCATAGGAACTGCGGGCATTCATAAAATAGGCTTGGGTGTCTTATTGGGATTAGAAGATTGGCGCACTGACAGTTTTTTTAATGCCTTGCATTTAGATTATTTACAAAAAACGTATTGGCAAACGAAATATGCAGTTTCATTTCCCAGATTACGACCGGCAGAAGGTGTAATTAAACCCAACTTTATCATGGATGATGCTGATTTGACCCAGCTCATTTGTGCCTACCGTTTGTGGAATGAAGACTTAGAAATCTCCCTGTCTACCCGGGAGAACGAAAAATTCCGGGATAATATTATTCCCATTGGAATCACTAGTATGAGTGCAGGTTCTAAAACTAATCCTGGGGGTTATTCAGTTGACCCACAATCCTTGGAGCAATTTGAAATCAGTGACGAACGTTCTGCGGCAGAGATTGCAAAAGTCATTTCCAGTAAAGGATATGAACCCGTTTGGAAAGATTGGGACAGAAATTTTAGTCAAAAGTCGAAAGTCTAAAAGTTTAGAAATCAACAAAAAAATTAGACAAGAGACAAGAGTCTAAAAATTTAGAAAGCAACATGGGGCCACACCTTAATATTTATTACTAATAGCAACTAACTTTAAAAAAGTTCTCGACTGCGCTCGAATTGACTTGTTTTTAACTTTTGACTTTAAAACTTTCCAACTTTATGACTTTTGACTTTATAACTGTCCAACTTTATGACTTCTCAACTTTAAGACTAAAAAAATGAGTATTATTCAAGATTTTTTACGCTATAACCGCCAGATGATGATGCCGGAAATAGGCGATTCCGGACAGGAAAAACTCAAAAAAGCGAAAGTTTTAGTGATCGGCGCAGGCGGATTGGGTTGTCCAATCTTACAATATATTGCAACGGCCGGAGTAGGAACTATTGGTATAGTTGATTTTGACAAAATCGAGTTGCACAACTTACACCGTCAAATTTTATATACGGAGAGGCACGTTGGTCAATTAAAAGCAATCACGGCAAAATCAGTTTTAGAAATCCTGAATCCATTGATTCATGTTGTTGCTTTTGAAGAAAAATTAACCATTAAAAATGCAGTACAAATCATCCAGGATTTTGATGTAGTTGTTGATGGTTGTGATAACTTTGAAACCCGTTATCTGGTAAATGATACTTGCGTAACATTAGGTAAATCATTGATTTACGGCAGCATCTTAAAATTCGAGGGGCAAGTGGCCGTTTTTAACCATAATGGAAATAAAAATCTTCGGGACTTATTCCCGAAACCTCCAAATCCTAAAGATGTTCCTAATTGTAATTTGAACGGAGTATTGGGCACACTTCCGGGAATTATTGGCACCATGATGGCGCATGAAACGTTGAAACTTGTTATGGATTTACCGACATTGGAAAATGAATTGGTTCTTTTTAATACGCTGGATTGGAGTTTTAAGAAGCTGGAATTTTAAGAGTTATTTACTCTTTAAAATTTCCATAAAATCTGTTCTGTCGATTTCCCTGCAACCTAAACTTTCAAGATGCGGATTATAAACCTGACAATCCAAAAGTTTGTAATCTTCTTTTTTTAATTGGTTGACCAAAGCTATAAAAGCCATTTTCGACGCATTAGATACTTTCGAGAACATACTTTCACCACAAAAAATACCTCCCAAATCAATTCCGTATAAACCTCCAACTAAAACGGCATCTTGCCAAACCTCAACTGATTTTGCTATTCCTAATTCGTGCATTTTACAATAGGCTTCAATCATGTCATTGGTAATCCAAGTTCCGTTTTGACCGTCACGTTCTATATTTTGACAGTTTGAAATTACGTCCCTAAAATTCTGATTGAAAGTGACCTTGAAAATATTCCGGTTCAGGATATTTCGCATGCTTTTAGATACAATCAATTCATCGAGAAATAGCACCATTCTGGGATTTGGAGACCACCACATAATAGGTTCTCCCGCTTCAAACCAAGGGAAAATGCCGCTTTGATACGCAAGTCGCAAGCGTTCCGGGGACAAATCACCTCCAATGGCCAAAATTCCATCGCAATTGGCTTGGTCAACAGAAGGGAAAAATAAGGTTGGGGATAAATAATACATTTTTCAATTTCAAAAATCAATACCAATTTCAAAAAATAAAAAAGTCAGAAATTCAAGTAAAACTCAAACTTCTGACTTCTAAATTCTAATTTTTTCATCCCTTAGAAAGGCAAATCGTCTGCTTCTTCTTCGTTTAGGTTTGTTGCTGGTGCAAATGCTTCAGCAGCCGGCATCGGAGGCATTTGAGCAGCAGTGGCTTCTGTGGCTACTCTTTCTACTCTCCATCCTTGAATTGCATTAAAATATTTAGTCACTCCTTGTGGGTCAACCCATTCGCGTCCTCTTAAATTGATCGAAACTTTAACCGCTTCACCTACTTTAAAACTGTTCAATAAATCGCATTTATCTTGTACAAATTCTACTAAAATATGTTGTGGATATTGCTCCTCGGTGGTTACGACCAATTCTCTTTTTAAGAAACTTCCGCTTCCCACATTTTTTGCATCCCCAAGCATTTTAATTTTTCCTGTAACTTCCATCTTCGTTGTTTTTAATGTTATTTATATTATTTTTTTGCCAAAAGTACTTTCCAAGCCGATAAGACATCATTCTCATTCAGGTATTTTTTTGCCTCCAAGTGTACTTTTTGCTGGTCATCAGCACTTAAAACTCCTTTTACAGCAAAATTCTGTTTTACAAATATACTAACTTCTTCCATTGTGGGCAAGGCTTCTATATTCCCTAACATCCCTAAATCATTTCCGTTAAAAACCGAACTTTCTTTAACAAAATTTGGAATGGCATCCACTCCAATTCCTAAAGTAGACAAGGGTTTTGGCACTTCAAAAAGCCCTTGGTTTGATCTGGAATACCAATTGCTGCCTAACCTGGAAACCAAGTCAATTTTATATTGATCAATCGCACCATTTTCGTCTAAAACAGACTCGTCAATATGAATGCGAACAACTTCACACAGTACTAAATTCCCCGCACCTCCTTCTGTTCCCAGCGGAATAATCTGAGTGACTTTGCATTCAAATTGAACCGGTGATTCTTTTACTCGAAAGGGTTTCACCACCTCTGAAGCAATCGGAGTCAAGCCTGATTTTAAAAACTCATCCACACCATCAGCATACTCTGTACTGGCCAGCGAAATCTGTTGTACCATGTCATAATTCACCACATTAATGACTACTTCCCGAGTTGCTTCAGCATTGATCAACGTGTGTTTTATCGAATTATCACGAACGCGCCTTGCTGGTGAAAAAATAAGGATTGGAGGATTGGCGCTGAACACATTAAAAAAACTAAAAGGCGATACATTAGCATTACCTTCCGCATCCATAGTACTGGCAAAAGCAATAGGTCTAGGTCCAACTGAACTTTGCAAATAGCCTTGTAATTTTGCTGTTTCGATACTTTTAGGATCAATCGTAATCATATTTTTTACTTTATAGCTGTACTCTACAAAAGTAAACAAATCGGATCAGTTTATGAAAGAGTATATCCAATTAGAATAAAATTACATCTGAATTTACTCTGAAAAAAAATCTTTCTTTAAAACTAAAATACCACAGCGTTTATTTCGTTATATTTATAATTCAAATTTTCATTTATGCAGTTTTCTGAAAGAAGAAATACAACCCGTTGGATTATAATTTCTGCCTCTTTTTTAATCATTTCACTGATTCTTTGGAACACATACACTTTTTTTCAAATCTTCAAAAACGAAGAACGATTAAAAATGAATCTTTGGGCACAAGCCCAAAAAACACTCATTAATGCCAATGAAAATACAGATGTTGATCTTCCGTTGCAAATTTTCAGTGACAACACTTCAATTCCTATTATACTGACAGAGAATGATAGCATCATAAATACCGTAAATATTGACGACGCTATTGTAAAAAATAATTCAAAGGCAGTCGCATTCTTGCATAACCTAAAAAACGAAAACGTACCCATAGTCATTGAGTATGTCCCTGGGAAATTTCAAAAATTATATTACGGCAACTCGGCTTTACTGAATAAATTGAAATATTATCCCGTTGCTTTAGTGCTGATCATAGTGCTTTTTGGCGGTTTAGTTTATAATTTTTATAGAAGCACCAAAATGGCAACACAAAACAAACTTTGGGCAGGAATGGCTAAAGAAACTGCTCACCAGATAGGAACGCCGCTCTCGTCACTGATAGGCTGGGTTGAACTCCTGAAATCTGAAAACATGGATGAAAGTACTACTTTCGAAATTGAAAAAGATATTGAGCGTTTGCAAACCATAACCGATCGTTTCTCGAAAATAGGATCGGAACCCAAATTAGAAAACAAAGATATTGTAGCCGAAACACAACAATCTTACGACTATTTGCAATCCCGATTCTCCAAACAAATTGAGTTTTCGTTCCAAGCGCCAAAAACTCCTATTATGGTATCTCTTAATCCTACGCTGCACAGTTGGGCCATCGAGAATTTAGTAAAAAACGCCATCGATGCAATGAAAGGAAAAGGAAAATTAGCTTTAGAAATTGAACAAGAAGGGGATTATGTAAAAATAAATGTTTCTGATACTGGCGGCGGAATTCACAAACAACAATTTAAAACCATTTTCGAACCTGGATTTACCACTAAAAAACGCGGATGGGGATTGGGACTTTCACTAACCAAAAGAATCGTGGAAGAATACCACAAAGGAACCATCAAAGTACTGAACTCCGAAATTGGAAAAGGAACCACTATGCAGGTGAGTTTTAAAAAAAACAACCTAGCGTAACGGAACTCCAAACTATGTAACTTTAGAAAACATTGTTTTTCTGACTATTTTGGACTTACTCAAATAATTTTTAACAAACAATGCGTGCTCTTCGGCTTGCGCCAAAGAGGCTCCAATTGATTTTTTAATCGATGTGACATTAGAAACGTTTTGATTACCAACGGAACCCACGATATACATATCGTTTTGACACTTTACCAGTTTCATTCTCGGAATTTCAATCATACGGCTAATTTCAGTATCTGAAAAAGAAGGCTTAAACTTATTGTTTCGATAGTGTATAAAATCATTCAACAATACAACCGCTTTTTGTCAATTTCAGCTGCTGTCCAAGCATGAGCCAAGTCACTTACTTTTCCGTTTTGTTTGGTATATCCTTCAATGATATAGGATTGGATTCCTATCTTTTGCACAAGCGCATTAAAAACCGTTGCATAATGAATGCAAACCCCTTTTTTAGTTTTTAATGTCTTCGTGATTTTCTCAGCTCCCGTTTCATGGGAATTTACGGCATACCTATTCGCAACATCATAGCTGATGTTAGATGCGGTCCAATAGAAATCAGCTCTTATTTTATCGGTTTCTGTTTTAAAATTAGCATTGATATAATTGGCAATAGCTTCAGTAGATGTAGTTGAATTAGCTGGAATAGCTGCCGTTTTAGCATCAACCAATAGATATCCGGGATTGACCTGTCCAACACTCATAAAGGAGAAAAAGAAGGTAAGCAACAAAAATATATTTTTCATAGCCTCGAATGTAAGTAATAACCATGGTATAATGTCGTATTTTAAAATCAGGATAAAATTATTTAACAATCTGATTTAAAGCTATTTTACTTAAAGTTAATTCTTTTGACTTTACGACTTTTAAACTTTCGACTTACTTAAGTTCTCTAAAATAGAAAAGGGAATCGGTTTTCACCTATTCCCTTTTAAACTAAAATCATACCAATTTGTTTTATTTGTGCAAATTTACAAATTGGTTTTAATACTTTCTGCCAACGCTTCAAATTCATTTTTGGACAGCGATACTTTATTTTGAAAACGCATTTCATCCATTTCATTCAATGGAATCAAGTGAACGTGCGCATGAGGAACTTCAAGTCCTACAACTGCCATTCCGATTCGTTTACACGGAACCGTTTTTTCAAGCGCAACTGCGATTTTTTTAGAAAACTGCATCAGTCCAATATATAAATCATCTTCCATCTCAAAAATCTTATCAATTTCTTGTTTCGGAATACAAAGTGTGTGTCCTTTTGCATTTGGATTTACATCCAAAAAAGCCAAGAAATTTACATCTTCAGCAATCTTGTAGCACGGAATTTCTCCGTTTATAATTTTGGTAAATATACTTGACATTGTGAAATTGGTTAATTGTTGAATCGATTAATCGGTTAACCGAATAAACCTTTAATTAGTCGCGAGATATTTCTAAAATTTCGAATTTCAACACACCGTTTGGAACCGTGATCTCAGCAAATTCTCCAACTGATTTTCCTAACAAACCTTTTCCAATAGGTGAGGTTACCGAGATTTTACCTGTTTTTAAATCGGCTTCACTTTCGGCAACTAATGTATAAGTCATTTCCATTCCGTTCGTTTGGTTTTTGATTTTTACATTGGATAATACCAATACTTTAGAAACATCCAGATGGGTTTCATCAATCAATCTGGCGTTAGAATGTATTTCTTCCATTTTGGCAATACGCATTTCCAGCATCCCTTGTGCTTCTTTTGCGGCATCGTATTCTGCATTCTCAGAAAGATCACCTTTATCTCGTGCTTCAGCTATATCAGCCGATGCTTTTGGGCGCATTACGCTTTTTAAATAATCTAATTCTTCTCTTAATTTTTTTAAGCCTTCTGCTGTGTAATACGATACTGTACTCATAAATTCTTCATTTATATAAATAGAAAAAATCCCATCAGGACGGGATTTCTTTCCACAAAGATATTATTATTTTTTTTTCGTCGATAAATATATGTTAATCATATATAATTCAAAGTTAAATAAATTAAATTTGTTTCACTAATACTTCGACACTATTTTAAAATGAAAAAAATTCTGCTGCTCTTCGTTGTTATTCCTTTATTTTTTTCGTGTAGTGATTCTGGTTTTGACAACACCAATCCATTTGTGCCTAATTATACTTTCGCCGTAGACCTGAACCTGAATTTGCCGGAATACTCTAATCTTAAATTCGTTAGTAATGCGGTTTATGTATCCGGAATAGGCGCTCGAGGTGTTATTGTTTTCAATACAGGCAGTGGTTACAATGCTTTTGATGCCGCTTGTCCCAATCAAGCGATGAGTTCTTGTTCTACCATGACCATAAATGGGATAAATGCCGTTTGCGGATGCGACGGTAAAGAATACAGTTTATTTACCGGACAAGGAACTTTACAATATCCTATGAAGCAGTATCGCGTTCAAGTCAATGGAAATGTGCTTCGGGTTTATAATTAATTACAAATGCGAATCAAGGGTTAAAATATTAAGTTTATAAAGGCAGCTGCTATCTTGCCAAACAGCTACTCTAATAATCTTTTTGTGGATCTAACTTTGCATGCTCTTTGAATATTGGTTTTTTCAATCAACCAATTAAAAAGGGATTCAATAGGTTGTCTAATTCTTGATACTGCTTTTGAATACAAGTCGTTTGAAACTTTATCTCTATTTCTAATTTCTTGAGATTCTCCTTTTACTGCTTTAACGGGTGTGAACATTACAGCGTTTTTTTCTTTTTCAAAATCAGATAAAAATTCTTTGTTTTGATAAATTTTATCTCCAAAAGAACATCTATCTTCTTAACCCTTGATTCGCATTTCTAATAAAACAATATCAAAGTCGGTTCGAATAGTCACTTTTCCTTTTGAAACTTTGGCTTCTTTTCCGGAATAGGCATCTCTTACTCTAGATCCATCTTCAAAAATAGGGGCTACAATAATTTCTTTTTTGCCAGTAGAGAGATCCAGACCAACCACTACTTTGTCTGTGAAAGTTCCTTTAGTGTATGTTCTTGAAAATGTGTAGGGCGTGTCCGAAATCATGGTGTGAATTCCAGCTCCCACAGCAGGATGGTTCTTTCTGAACTTTCCTAATTTTCTCCAGTGTGTCAGTATTTTTTTAGTTTCAGGATTGGATTTTATGTCTTCCCAGTTCATAAAGGAACGCAAGGTAGCATCGCCGTTTGTGCCTTTGATTACTAAGGGACGTGCACTCTCATCACCATAATATACTTGAGAAAGTCCTGGACTCAACAATAATTTTGTACCGGCTTCGATGCTTTTGGTGCGTTTTGCATCAAAAGGAGCGCCGTCATCATGTGAGGATAAATAGTTCAATACACTGTATCCTTTTAGGTCGTTGTTGAGCCTGTCAGAGTATTTTGAGAATATGAATTCATAGTCTTTTTGGGCGTCCCATTTGAACTCAAAATTAATCATGTTGTTGAAACCATTTTTAAAATAGTTTATTTTTTTGTCTCCAAAATCAAAATATTGTCCGCCGCTGATACCATAATTATAGACTTCGGCAATGGTGTAAAAGGAGTTGTTATCCAGTACTTTTGTAGGGTTTTTTTTCTTCCAAGTCTCAAATGAATAGTCACATTGTGTTTTGAAATCTGCCCAGACGGTTTCGTCTGTATGTTTTACGGTATCTCCTCTGTAGCCGTCTATCCCATAATCAGCAACGTAGTCTGTCAGCCATTTTATGATGTAATATTTTGGAGTTTTAGGATAGCCTGTCCGAGAAAAAAAAGCGTCTAACTCATTCATTTCCTGTTCGTATCGACCTTCTTTTTTCCATTTTTCGACAAGAAAAGGAGGTAAGTCTACATTCTGGGTGCTTTCAGTTCTGATGTCTGGAAGATTGGCCACCAAAGTGCAGGTTGTTGTATTTTGATAATTTTTATAATCACAAACCGGATTGGTACGAACCCAGTAATTTGGCCAAACAGTATCTATTTCAGTCACAGGACCGGTGTGATTAATGACGCCGTCAAGAATGATTCTGATTCCTCGTGCATGCGCTTTTTTTACTAATTCAGCTAACTCTTTTTTAGTTCCAAAATTGGGATCTAATGCCGTCCAATCTTTGGCCCAATAGCCATGATAGCCATAACTCAATCCAGTGCCCTCATCTACAGCGTCATGAATTTGTTCCACTACAGGAGTAAACCAAATGGCATTTATCCCTAGTTTGTCAAAATAACCTTCTTCAATTTTTTTAGTAATTCCTTTGATATCTCCTCCTTCAAAACCACGAAGTTTTCCTGTAGTTTTAGTTCTGTTTAAAGTAATGTCATTGGAACGATCACCATTATTAAAGCGATCTGTCATAAGGAAATAGACATTAGCACCTTCCCAGACAAAAGGGGTTTTTTTTGTTTTTTTTATTGGAGTGTTGTTTTCCGTAACAGGTTTGGTACCGGAACAACTCACGCAAAAAGCGAGCACGGATAGAATTAATAGTAAAGATTTTTTTTTCATTTTTTTTTAAATTGAATAATTATTTTTTTGCTGGAGCTTCTTTTTCAAGGAGCAGCAGTCAGTATCTGGTATTTTTTTCAGTAGTTCTCCGGATTCTTGTATTTTAGAGTGTGAATTACTTCAGTTCTAAAATCAAAACAGATTTAGGTTCGATTATAATTTCGTTCGTCACCTCAAAGGTGAGTTCAGAAATGACATCTTTTCCAGTTTTAAAGTCTTTGATATTTTCTTTGAAACGATGTGTGTTTACCGTCTTGGTTTCGTTGCTGTTGTTCATTAAAACCATTACCGTTTCATTTGCATTGTATCTAAAATAAGCGTAGATATTATTTTCCGGAATATAATGGGTTGTTTTTCCAAAATGAACCACTGCTTTTGTTTTTCTCCATTGGAACAATTTGGCGGTAAAATCAAAATAGTGGTTTTGCTCCGGAGTTCGTCCTTCCTTCGTAAAAGCATTGTTTTTATCGCCTTCCCAACCGCCTGGAAAATCAAGACGAATAGCTGCATCACCTTTGTTTTTATCACCGGCCATGCCTATTTCGCTTCCGTAATACAATTGTGGAATCCCGCGAACGGTAGCCATCAAAGTCATTGCCATTTTGTATTTTCTGATATCGTTCCCGTAGGTTTGATTGATGCGATTGGTATCATGATTTTCTGCAAATAGTAACATATTATTGACATTAGGATACAGAAAATCATTGGTGAAATTGTCATAGAGTTTTACCATTCCTTTGTCCCAAGAGCCGTCATCTTCATTGAAAACTTTAGTGACTGCTTCATATAATGTAAAATCCATTACACTTGGCAGATATGAATTGTAATTTTGTATTGCTGCAATTTTACTGTCTTTTTGCCAATACGCCATTTGCGCTTGACTTTGCATCCAGACTTCGCCTACAATATTAAAATTGGGGTATTCATCGGTTATGGATTTGGTCCATTTTGCAATTCCTTTTGGATCAGAATAATTGTAGGTGTCGACTCTGAAGCCATCTAAATCAGCATATTCTATCCACCAAATGGCATTTTGAATCAAGTATTTTAAAGTCAACGGATTCTTCAAATTTAAATCGGGCATCGATGGGACAAACCAACCGTCCAGCGTGATTTTTTTATCAATTTCAGAGGCATTGGTGTCGTGAATAACTGTTCTTTTATGATTGGTTTGGGTGTAGGTGTCAAATTGATTGATCCATTCTTTTGTGGGCAAATCCTTGATCATCCAATGTTCAATTCCCCAGTGATTCGTCACGTAATCCATCACCAGTTTCAGGTCTTTTTTGTGCATTTCAGCAGCCAATCGAACATAATCTTCATTGGTTCCGTAACGGGGATCTATTTTATACACATCAGATTGTCCGTAGGTGTGATACGAAAAAGCAGCGTCATTATCCTCGCACAGTGGTGTACTCCAAATTGTTGTTGCACCTAGTTCTGCTATGTAATCCAGATTTTTTATAATCCCTTCAATATCGCCACCGTGTCTTCCTCCGGGTAATTCTCTATTGTATTTTTCTTGGGTTGAATTTTCACTATCGTTGTTTCTGTTTCCGTTGGCAAAGCGATCTGGCATCAACAAATACATCATATCCGAAGCGTCAAAGCTTTTGCGTTGTGCTGAGTTTTCTCTTCTTTTCTTAAGGCTGTATTTTTGTGTAAAGGTTTCTTTACTTTTGTTTTTAAAGGTAAAAATCAGATCTGATGCCACCACTTTTTTAGTGTCAATGGTAACAAATAGGTAGTTGGGATTTTCCGTTCTTTTTACGTCGGTTATTTTTATGCCATTAGAAACCGTTACTTGGTTTTGAGCAATGCCTTTGCCATAAAAAAGAATTTGCAGCTCTGGATTCTGCATTCCTGCATACCAAAAAGGCGGTTCCACTTTGTCGATTTGCGCATGTACAGTTATTGACATAAAAAAAAGGAATAAAGTTATTTTTTTTAGAAAGCTTCTGTTTAAGAACGGAAATTGATCTGTTTTCTTCATTGTATGTATTTTTTAGTGCTATTTAATGTTGTGTTGGCTTCAAATAAAACGGATTCATGTTTGAAAAGAACTATTTTCAGCATTTTAGAGGCCATTCTTTTTTTATTTAAGAGTAGTTTTCAATCGAACAATCCCAATAGATATTGGGATTGTCAGTAAGCCTAGCAAGGCTTGGGTTCAAATGATAGAATTAACTACAAGTTCTAGCAAATGTTAGTTTACGGAGACTAAATTTTCAGTAGTGACCACAAGAGTCTTGCCATTTACCACAATTTCCAATTCTTTATCTCCAAGAATTGTAAATGAAGTCTCTTTATGATTGATCGCTACTTTCAGAATTTGATTTCTAAAGTTGATTTTAAACGAATAGCCTTTCCATTGTTTTGGGATTTTTGGAGAAAAATGAAGCGTATCATCTTTAACTCTCATTCCGCCAAAACCTTCTACGATACTCATCCAGGTTCCGGCCATTGATGTTATATGACACCCTTCTTCGACCTCTTTATTGTAATCATCAAGATCCAGACGTGACGTTCTCAAATAGAACGAGTACGCCATGTCCATTTTGTCTAATAAAGCGGCTTGAATCGAGTGTACGCAGGGCGAAAGGGAGCTCTCATGAACCGTAAAGGATTCATAAAATTCAAAATTGTTTTTCAGTTCTTCTTTCGAAAAATGATCTTCAAAGAAATAAAAACACTGTAAAACATCGGCTTGTTTGATGTATGGCGAACGCAAAATTCTATCCCAAGACCATTTCTGATTGATGGGTCTTTGGCTTTTATCCAAATCAACTACACGAACCAATTCTTTGTCCAAGAAACCGTCTTGTTGCAAGTACACATTATGTTCTTCCGAAAAAGGGAAGTACATATTGTCCGAAATTTTTTTCCAAGACTGTAATTCGGAATCGGAGATTTTTACCTTTTCGGTAATTCTTTTGTGATCCGAAGGATATTCCAGCGATACTTTCTGAATTTGTTCGTAGGTATATTCCAGACACCATTTTGCAATATAATTGGTGTAAAAATTATTGTTTACGTTGTTCTCATATTCGTTTGGACCCGTAACGCCAAGAATTACATATTGGTTTAAATTAGTCGAAAAATTCGCTCTTTGATGCCAGAAACGAGCAATTCCTATTAATACTTCCAGTCCTTTTTCAGGAATATAACTGTAATCGCCAGTGTATCTGTAAAAGTTATAAATGGCAAAAGCGATAGCTCCGTTTCTATGAATTTCTTCAAAAGTAATTTCCCATTCGTTATGACATTCCTCGCCGTTCATCGTCACCATTGGATACAAAGCTGCTCCGTTAGTAAATCCTAATTTAGTAGCGTTTTCAATGGCTTTATCCAATTGATTGTAACGGTACGTCAATAAATTCCGAGCCACTTCCTGATCTTTGGTCGCCATGTAAAACGGAATGCAGTACGCTTCCGTATCCCAATAGGTAGAACCTCCGTATTTCTCTCCGGTGAAACCTTTTGGACCAATATTCAATCGGGAATCTTTGCCTAAATAGGTTTGGTTTAATTGGAAAATATTGAAACGAATTCCTTGTTGTGCCTTAACATCGCCATCAATTGTAATGTCTGACATTTCCCAAATTTTTGCCCAAGCATCAATCTGGTCCTGCAACATTTGGTCATAGCCTACTGCTAAAGCGGATTGAATCACTTTTTCGGCAGCAGTAATGGTATTTTCATGGTTTAAAGAAACCGTATATCCGCCAATTTTTTGGATCGATGATTTTTGACCCTGTCCCACAATTACATCATAACTAAACTGAATTTTATCAGCAGTTGCATCAATATTAGAAGGAGAAATTCCCGTTTTTTCACCACTAGTAAAAATGCTATTTTGCATGAAAGTGGTTACTTTGAAATGTGTTTTGAAGGTTTGTGCCGTTACAAAAGCTTCATTTCCTGATTTTTTTACATCAAGCGGTTCCCAGAATTTTTCTTCCCAGTTCGCATCTTCATTGGTTACACCAGCATCAATGTAAGGTTTGTAAACGATTTTTGAATCTTTGTTCAAAGGGGTAATTTCATAATTGATAACCCCAACTTCATCCAACACGATTGAAAGAAAACGACGAATACTAACTGCGATTTCGGTTCCGTTTTTTAAAGTGGCTTCAAAAGAGCGGTGGTACCAACCTTCTTTCATGTTCAGCTCCCGACGAAAGTTTTTGACTTCAGCACAGGTATTCAAATCTAATTTTTCTCCATTGATTTCAATATCAATTCCAATCCAGTTTGGTGCATTCAAAACTTTAGCAAAGTATTCTGGATACCCGTTTTTCCACCAGCCCACTTTGGTTTTATCCGGATAATAAATTCCCGCAATATAACTTCCCTGAAATGTTTCACCAGTATAATTTTCTTCAAAATTAGCCCGTTGTCCCATAGCACCGTTGCCAATGCTGAACAGACTTTCAGATGATTTTACACACTCGGCATCAAATCCTTCTTCTATGATAGACCAATTGTCTGGTTTTATATAATCTTGATTCATTTTTTATAATTTAAAAATTCAAAGATTAAAAATTCAAAAATTATTGTGATACACAAATAACATTATCCTTTTTACTTTTTTGAATTTGTTTCGTTATTTGTTAATTAATTCTTCTATGAATTGGGTATCGATAGCTATAAAATCGTTGAAGATATATTTTGCTTCGTGCAAAGTAGTTGCTTCCCCAATTCCTATGCTGGTCATATTACCAATATTCGCCGCTTGAACTCCTGCGACTGAATCTTCAAAAACAATTGAATCTTCTGGTTTTATTTTTAATAATTTAGCGGCCATTAAGAATACTTCCGGATCGGGTTTCGCATTGGTCACATCATTTCCGTCTACAACAGCGTCAAAATAAGAGAGTAGTCCTGTTTTCTCCAGAATTGGTCTGGCGTTTTTACTGGCTGAACCCAATGCGATGGGTTGGTTGTTTTGTTTTAAAAATTTTAAAATTTCAAAAACTCCCGGAAGAATCTCACTTTCATTCATATCCACTAAATAAGATAAGTATTCCTCGTTTTTTTGGACTAACCATTGGTCTTTGTCTTCTTGTGAGGCGGTTACTTTTCCTAGTTCTAATATAATATCCAAAGAGCGCACCCGGCTGACTCCTTTTAGTAATTCGTTGTGTTCCAGTGTAAATTCGATATTTAATTCATTTGCAATTTTTTGCCACGCTAAATAATGGTATTTAGCCGTGTCTACAATCACTCCGTCTAGGTCGAATATAAATGCTTTTGTATTCATTGATTATTGTTTTATTAGGTCATCAACATCTTGTACTTTAACTACTAAAATAGCAGCAATCAAAAAGCTGACACCACTAGTGACTAATGCAAATATGGCATTGTCATGGTATACATATTTAACTAATGGTCCGCCAATTAAGGCATTAATAATTTGGGGAATAACGACAAAGAAGTTGAAAATACCCATGTAAACTCCCATTTTCATTGGGGAGATTGATCCGGCTAATATGGCATACGGCATAGATAGAATACTAGCCCAAGCAATACCCACTGCAACCATAGAAAGAATAAGCCAGTTTTCGTTAGGGACAAAATAGATCGAAATTAATCCAAGGCCACCAATAATAAGGGATAGGGAATGGGTTAATTTTCTTCCGATTTTTTTTGCGATATAAGGCAACGCAAAAGCATAGAAAGCAGAAACCAAATTGTAAATACCAAACAACACGCCAACCCAGTCTCCTGCATTTTGATACGCCTCACTTTTGCTGTCCGAAATAGGTAAACCATAAATATGATGGGCTATGGCCGGAGTGGTAAAAACCCACATTCCAAACAAACCAAACCAAGAGAAAAATTGTACCCAGCTCAATTGCCGCATCGTGGTAGGCATTTTTCTGAAATCATCAAAAATGTCCAGTACGCTGGATTCTTTAGCATTGGCATCAGCCACTTTGGTTTTCTGATGCGCCATTTCGTCTTCAAATTGGGCTAGCTCTTCCGGAGAATATTCTTTGGTAGAAAAAATGGAAACCAGGATAGAACCTATAAGTATAACAGCTCCTATTACAAAAGATAAAATCAAATGCATGGGAACACCGCCATCTTCATCTCTATTGGAAACGCCAAACCAATTCGTCAAAACATAAGGCAGCCAAGAACCAATCACGGCACCGAAACCAATTAAGGCGGTTTGTACGCTAAATCCAAGTGTTCTTTGATCCGTTCTTAAATTGTCGCCTACTAAAGCCCTGAAAGGTTCCATAGCAATATTGAAAGAGGCATCCATAATCATCAACATTCCGGCACCTACCCATAAGGCAGGCAAAAGAGCAATGAAAATTTCGGCTTGCGGCATTAATATTAAGCCAATGGAGGCCAACAAAGCACCCACTAAAAAGAAGGGTTTTCGTCTTCCAAATTTCCCCCACGTTTTATCACTGTAATGGCCTATGATGGGCTGTACAATAAGTCCCATCAACGGGGCAATGATCCAAAACCAGGATAGTTCGTGCACATCAGCACCAAAAATCTGAAGAATTCTGCTGGCATTAGCATTTTGCAGTGCAAAACCCATCTGTATTCCCAGAAATCCGAAACTCATGTTCCAAATTTGCCAGAAACTTAATCTACGCTTTTCCATTATCGTAATTTATAAATTAATACGATAAGCGATATGCTTATCAAAACTTGTCTTATTTTCGAAGTAAAAGTGAGGCTTTGATGGGGTAAATATAAAAATATATTTTAAACTTTTGTTTTTCAGATACAAATAAAAAGGAACATTTTTCACTACAAGGTTGTAGTACTGAATATAATACAGCTGTTTTAAAAATTAGTCACAGTTTTCAGTCGCAGTTTTATGAAGGCAACTGAAAACGTATAATATCTAATGTGTAGATTCTCTTTCTATCAGATGCGTTTCAATTACTTCAGTTTTGTAATTTTCATCTTCTTCATCTTCCTCAGATTCAAGTCTTTCAATCAGCATTTTTGCCGCTTTATTTCCCATTTTGATACCATTCTGACTTACAGTAGTAATAGTAGGTGTAGAATATTTAGAAATGATACCATCAGTAAAGGCAATAACGGCTAAGTCTTTAGGAACATTTAATCCTATTTTATTGGCAGTTTTAATTATCGTTACTGCAAAAAGTTCGTTTACTGCAAAGACGGCATCAATGGCTTTGTCTTCTAATAGTTTTCCAATGGTGATTTCGCAGGTATCAACATCTTCAATTTTGATAATAAGATTTTCATTGAAGGGGATGTCATTGTCCAGTAATGCTTTGATATAACCATCTGTGCGAAGTTTACCCACACTCACATAATCAACAGTGGTAACTAAGGCGATTTTTTTCCGTCCTTTATCAATCAAGCTCTGAACGGCTTCATAGGCTGCAGATTGATCGTCTATAATGACTTTGTCGCAAAGGATATCGTTCGTAACTCTGTCAAACATGACTACAGGCATTCCCTGATTGATGACTTCTGTAATGTGGTGAAAATCGCCTTTGAATTGGGTTTCTTTAGACAGTGACATAATGAATCCGTCAATACTGCCGTTAGCGAGCATTTCCATATTCAGGACTTCTTTATCAAAGGAATCGTCTGAGAGGCAAATGAGTACGCTATACCCGTTTTCATTGGCCACTTGTTCAATTCCATTGATGACAGTGGAGAAGAAATGATGCACAATTTCCGGGATGATAATTCCAATGGTTTTTGTTTTTCTGTTTTTTAGGCTCAGCGCAATGTTATTGGGTTTGTAATTGTAAAATTTGGCGAAAGCTTGTACTTTAAGTCTGGTTTCCTCGCCTATTTCTGGACTGTTCCGTAATGACTTAGAAACGGTAGAAATAGAAACGTCTAATTCTTTGGCAATTTGTTTAAGCGTTATTTTCCTTTTCATGTGGAGAGGGAGTAAAATTTTATTTCGTAATAAAGATAAAATTTAATTTTACAAATGGTAATTAAACGGGTTAAAATTTAAATAAAACAAAAAGTTTTCAACACTATTACGTTTTCGTAACCCAATTAAAAAGGGCTCTTGTCGGGCGTGCAAAAATTTACATAAATTTAACATTCGAAGTAATAGTTACGCTTAAAAATTCAAGGAAAATTCAATTAAATTAAAGAAAATGTATGAAAACAATTTATAAAAAGTTGTTGATTTTAGTACTGCTGCTCCCTTTTAGTGTTCTGGCTCAGAATATTGTTGGCGGAACCGTTCTTGATAAAGTGTCAGGAGAGCCAATTCCGGGAGTAAACATAAATGTACAGGGTACAAATAATGGTGTTTCTACTGATTTTGATGGTAAATATCAGTTGTCTAATGTAAAAAGAGGGGATAAAATTGTGTTCTCTTATATTGGTTACACCAATACGGTCGTGACTTATGTTGCTCAAAATTCATTAAACGTGTCTTTAGAAGAAGATGCCAATCAATTAAAAGAAGTGGTGATCCAAGTGGGTTACGGGACTGTTAAGAAAAAAGATGCTACAGGAGCGGTAACCGTGCTGACTTCCAAAGATTTTAATAAAGGACCTGTTACTTCTGCAGATCAAATGATAACAGGGAAAGTAGCTGGTTTGCAGGTTATTAATGGAGGAGGTTCTCCAGGTGAAGGTGCAACTATCAGAATTAGAAGTGGCTCTTCACTATCTGCTAATAACGATCCGTTGTATGTTATTGATGGTGTACCGGTTGCTGCTGGTGGCGTAGAAGGAAGTAGAAATCCTTTGAGTACTATTAATCAAAATAATATTGAATCGATTACGGTTTTGAAAGATGCTTCGGCAACTGCTATCTACGGATCTCGTGCTTCGAATGGGGTAATTATAATTACTACCAAAAAAGGTAAAGCAGGGGAAATGCAAATTAATTATAATGCAAACTTCCAGGTTTCTGAAATCACGAATAAAGTAGATGCTTTATCAAGTACACAATTCAGAGATTTTGTAACGGCTAACGGAAATGCTGCTCAAATCGCGTTGATGGGTGCTGCTGATACAGATTGGCAGGATGAAATATTCAGAACAGCTATTGGTACAGATCATAATATTGCCCTAAGCGGTGGTTCTGATAATATAGTGTACAGAGCCTCTGTGGGATATGCTAATTTGAATGGTATCTTAAAAAGAGATAACATGGAGCGTACTACAATGTCTGCTGGTATAACCGGAAACTTCTTTGACGATCATTTAAAGATAGAATTGAATAATAATACGTCTCTGATTAATAGTAATTATAGTAATCGTGGTGCTATTGGTTCAGCCATTCGTTTTGATCCAACACAAGCGGTAAGAAATCCTGACGGAACCTTTTTTCAATGGTATACGTCTCCAACTGAAATCAACCAATTGGCAGGCAGAAACCCATTGTCTCAAATCGAACAACAAAACAGTTTTGGAACAGCGTACAGAAGCATTGGAAATATTCAAACCGAATATAAAATGCATTTTTTACCAGAATTAAAAGCAGTAGCTAATTTTGGATACGATCAATTAACAGGACGTTCATTTGGTAATACAGAAGCTAATTTTTTGAATGGACTTTCCGGTTCCGGTTTCAAGAATACGTATGAAAAAACCCAATCACGTTTCAATAAATTGATGGATTTGTACTTGAATTACAACAAAAAAGTAGAATCGATCAATACCGTTTTTGATGTTACTGGAGGGTATTCCTACCAAGATTTCAGAGAGACTTTTTACTCTTCCAATTTTAATTTTCAGAGTAATAACACTACGGTAGATCCTAATTTCCCGTCCCGTATCAACTTGCAGTCTTTCTTTGCAAGAACAAATATTAATATCGCCGATAAGTATTTAGTGACTTTGTCCTATAGACGTGATGGTACTTCAAGATTTACAGAATCAAATCGTTGGGCTAATTTCCCTGCCGTTGCTTTGGCTTGGAAACTGAACGAAGAAAACTTTTTGAAAGACGTAAGTAGTATTTCTACCTTAAAAATCCGTGGGGGTTGGGGTATTACCGGACAACAGGATATTGGAATAAGTTATCCTTCTATTCCGTTGTATTTAGCCTCTAATACTGCTGCTCAATACCCGTTTGGAAGTCAGTTTTACACCACTTACAGACCACAGCCGTACAACAGTAATTTGAAATGGGAACAAACCACCACTGTGAATGCAGGGTTGGATTTTGGATTTTTGAACAATAGAATCAATGGTAGTGTTGATTTGTACAAAAGAACAACAGAAGATTTATTATTGTACACACAAAATCCATCTTTCTTCGGGTTTTCAAATTTTGACAATTATAACGTAGGAACAATTGAAAATAGGGGGATTGAGATTGCTGCAGAAGTAATCCCATTTCGTTCTGATGATTTTGAATGGAGAATTGGCGGAAACGTAACCTTTCAAGAGTCTAAAATCACTAAGCTGACTACTACACTTCCTAATACGCCAGGAATTAATGTTGGAGGCTATGAAGGTGCTACCGGAAATTTTATTCAAAATCACCAAGTGGGTTATGCACCAAGTTCTTTTTACGTGTATGAGCAAGCGTATGGTGTAAACGGAAAACCTTTAGATGGGGTGTATGTTGACAGAAATCAAGATGGAATAATATCAGAGTTGGATAAATACCGTTTTCATAAACCGGCAGCAGATGTTTTTTACGGGTTTAACACTAGTGTGACCTACAAAAATTTTGACATGGGAATGAACTGGAGAGGATCATGGGGTAATTACAATTACAACAATGTGGATTCCAGTAAAGGATCTTTCAATAATATTTTGATCAGAAACACAGATTTGTCAAACGGAGTTGAAAATGTTTTGGAAACAGGTTTCAGATCTAATGACACCAAACGTTTCGAATCCGATTATTACATTCAAGATGCCTCTTTTGTAAGATTAGACAACGTAAGTGTTGGCTATACTTTCAATCAAAAAGAGAATACGTCTTCATTAGTTAAATTGACATTATCAGCACAAAATGTTTTGATCATTACTAATTATGAAGGATTAGATCCAGAAATTTCTGGAGGTATAGATGGAAATTTATACCCACGACCAATTACTTTCACGTTAGGTTTAAACGTTAATTTTTAATACAAATAGTAAGAAAAATGAAAAAGATACAAATAAAATTATTGGGTATTTCTTTGTTACTGTGCGTGATGGTATTCTCATCGTGTACAGATGATTTGAGCCAAGCCCCGGCAAGTAGTGTTGCAGTTCCGGGAGAACAGTTTTTTAGCACCCCGGAATCGTACAAACAAAATCTGGCCAAGTTATACGCAGGATTTGCTACTTCAGGGCAAACTGCAGCTGGTTCTCCAGATATCTCCGGAATTGATGAAGGGGAAAGTCAATACATCAGAGGGATCTGGTTGATGCAGGAATTAACAACAGATGAAGCTGTTATTGCCTGGAATGACGGAACAATAAAAGACCTTCATTCACAAACATGGACTTCTTTAGACCGTTTTATCACGGCTACATTTGCTCGATTTTCTTTTCAAATTGTAAACTGTAATGAGTTTTTAAGACAAACTACGGATGCTAAATTAGCCTCCAGAGGTCTTGATGCCGCTTTGATAGCAAAGATTAAAACCTACAGAGCAGAAGCGCGTTTTATTAGAGCATTCACCTATTGGCACTTGATTGATATGTTTGGCGGAGGTTCTTTGGTTACTGAAGATTCCCCAACGAGTTTTTACTACCCGGAATATGCGTCAAGAGCAGAATTATACAAATTTGTGGATGCCGAATTAACAGCAATTATTCCAGAATTGAAAGCGCCAAAATCAAATGAGGCGTATCGTGTGGATCAAGCTGCTGCCTGGATGTTACAAGCTAAGTTATACATGAATGCTAAAGTATATATTGGTACTGATAATTATGCAGGAGCATTGCCTTTGATTACTAAAGTAATAGGATCAGGGTATACTTTACACAACAATTATAACCAATTGTTTTTTGCGGATAATGATAGAAACGGAGCTCAAAACGAATTCATTTTTGCAATTGCTTTTGATGGACTAAGAACGCAAACGTATGGTGGGACTACTTTCTTGACGCATGCACCAGTTGGTGGTACTATGAAGGCTTCTGAATTTGGAATCAATGGTGGTTGGGCTGGTATCAGAACAACATCAGCATTTGTAAATAAGTTTAGTGAAAATACTACAGACGCAAGAGGTCAATTTTATACCGATGGACAAACTAAAGAAATTGCTGATATTGGTACATTTACTGATGGATACGCAATTCAGAAATTTAGAAATGTGACCGTAAACGGAGTTCAGGGCTCAGATAAATCAGGAGACTTTTCTGACTCTGATTTTCCAATGTTCCGTTTAGCCGATGCGTATTTAATGTATGCTGAATGTGCGGTAGTTGGTAAAGTAGGAGATCTAGGAACTGCCAGAGGATATGTAAATGCTTTAAGAACCAGAGCGAATGCTTCAACGATAAGCGCTCTTACTGCGGATGCTGCAGGTGCTAACCTGATTCTAGACGAGCGAGCAAAAGAACTGCACTGGGAAGGACACCGAAGAACGGATTTAATTCGTTTTGGTAAATTTACAGGCGGTAGTTATGTGTGGCCTTGGAAAGGAAATGTAGCGGGTGGTGCGCCAACGCAAGCATTTAAAAATTTATTTCCTATTCCTGCTACAGCATTAGCATCAAACAATAAATTGAAACAAAACCCTGGGTATTAATAAAATTTAAATAATAAATAAAAAATGAAAAATATAACTAAATCAGTAATTGCCTTATTCGCAGTTCTTACCTTGTCTTGTAGCGTAGAGGATGTAGAAGACAGACCAGTAATTCAAGGAGTGGATACTCCTGAATTAGTGGCGCCTGAAAATGATAAATCATACGTTTTACTAGAAGAAAATGCGGAAGATGTTATAGAACGTTTTGTGTGGACCAAAGCAACTTATGCTGGTAATGTAGAGATTGGGTACAAACTTTTGATGGATGTTAAAGGAGGAAATTTTACAAAAGCAATTGAATTAGGAGGAACTTCTGGAGCAACTCAAATTGAAGTAACTGTAAAAACATTGAATCAAGCAGTAATTCAATTGGGAGGAACACCTGATCAACTGGGTTCTTATGATGTCAAAGTAGTTTCTAGTTTAGCAGGAATTGAAAAAATGATGTCTAAAACTCCACTGACTATTTTAGTTAATGCGTACACTGGATTAATTCCTTACGCATTTAAAGACTGGTATTTTGTAGGCGACGCAACTGCTTCAGGATGGAACAATAATAATAAAAACCAACCTTTATTCAGAAGCGGAACAAACCCAAGTTTGTATCAATTTACTGGATTTTTCAAAGCGGGTGCATTCAAATTAATTTCTACACTTGGACAATGGGCTCCAATGTATGGTAAAGGAGATAATGGTGCTATTGTGGCTAGACCTACAGAAGCTGATCCAGATCCAGCATCTTTTACTATTGCAACGGAAGGCTATTATACTTTTACAATGAATACTGAAACATTAAAATACACTTTAGTGACGTATAATGCAGCTGCTGCTAAAACTTTCACTACCGTAGGTATCATTGGAGATAGCACACCATTAAAATGGGATGCTTCAACAGCATTAACCCAATCTACGTTCAATTCTCATGTTTGGTCATTAAATTTGTTGCCATTAAATGATGGTAAAGCTAAATTTAGAGCAAATAATGCATGGGACGTAAGTTGGGGTGGAAACACTGCTTTTTCAGGATTCCCAAATAACGGAACAAGTGGAGGTGACCTACCGGTTGCAAAATCTAAATACAAAATCTATTTTAATGATTTAGATGGTAGTTATTTAATGATTCCTAATCAAGGATAATTTATTTCAAAAATTTTTAAGGGCTATCTATGGGTAGCCCTTTTTTTTAGTTTTTAATTTAATTAATACTTAGCCATGAAAAAAAATCTACTTTTATTAATTTTACTTATAACCTCTATAAGTTATTCCCAATTTACAACTACGCCATCACCTGCAATTGCAAGTAGTGCAGTTACTCTTAATTTTAACAAAACAGGAACGCCACTCGCCAGTTATACAGGTACAATATATGCGCATATTGGTTTAACTGTTAATGGCACAAGATGGCAAAACGTGAAAGGGAGTTGGGGTAATAATTCCACACAACCCGCATTAACATTGGTTTCAGGAACTACTTATAAATTGGATCTTACTCCGGATTTGTATGCTTATTTTGGGATTCCAAATACGAGCTCTATTACAGAAATTTGTGTAGTCTTAAGAAATGATGCCGGAAATATGCAGACTGCTGATACTTTTTTTAATGTTGGAGCTTTTCAGGCAACTTTAACTTCTCCAGCAGAAAACAGCTCGACAATTATTGCATCTGGTGGCAGTTTGAATATTTCAGCTTCTAATACAGGCGGAAATGCCAGTTATGTTTTGAAGGCAAACGGAACAACTTTAAACATAAATACAGCTGCTTCCAGTTATACTTTTAATCACACAAATATCACCGGAAATCAAATCTATGAGTTGGAAGTTACTCAAGGAACTACTGTTATTACTAAAAAATTCAGTGTGATTGTAAATACGGGAACGATAAGTGCCGCGATGGCTAATGGTTTGTTAGACGGAATTAATTACAATACTGGTGATGCGACAAAAGCAACTTTAGTGTTGGATGCACCTTTAAAAGATTTTATTTATGTAGCAGGGAGTTTTAATAACTGGCAGCCAACATCAGCGCACTCTATGAAAAAAGACCCAACCAGCGGTAAATTTTGGTTAGAATTAACCGGATTGGTCTCGGGGACAAATTACATGTATCAATATTGGGTGGGGGACGCAACTCCCTTGGCCGGTTCGCCTGGTTTAGTAAAAACTGCGGATCCTTATTCCACTTTGGTTTTATCTCCTTTTGATGATCCAGGGATTTCATCTGTAAATTATCCAAATCTTCCGGTATATCCCGTTGGTCAGGAACGTGAAGTAACCGTTTTGCAAACCGGGAAAGCTGCTTACGCTTGGAGTAGCGCCACTACAAACTTTGTTAAACCAGCTAAAGAAAAATTAGTAGTTTATGAATTGTTAGTGCGTGATTTTGATGCCAATAAAAGCTATCAGGACTTGATTAATAAAATCGATTATTTCAAAAATTTGAAGATAAATGCGATTGAATTAATGCCAGTAATGGAGTTTGAAGGTAATGAAAGTTGGGGTTACAATACCTCTTTTCACATGGCTTTGGATAAATTCTATGGCACTTCGGATAAATTGAAAGAGTTTATTGATTTATGCCATCAAAACGGAATTGCTGTTATTCTTGATGTGGCGCTAAATCACGCTTTTGGTAGAAACCCAATGCTTCGCATGTGGATGAATGATCCTGACGGCAATGGTTGGGGCTCGCCTTCCACTGAAAATCCTTATTTTAATACAACAGCGATGCACAGTTATAGTGTGGGGGAAGATTTTAATCATCAACAGCCCAGAACACAAAATTATGTACAACGGGTCATTAAACAATGGGTTGAAGAATATAAAATTGACGGTTTCCGTTGGGATTTAACCAAAGGTTTTACACAAAATTGTCCAGCGAACGTAGCTGGCGGGCAAGAAAATTGTACCGGCAGTTTACAACAAGATAGAATAGATGTATTGAAAAAATATGCCGATTATTCTTGGAATTTAGATCCAAATCACTACGTTATTTTCGAACATTTGGGTGGTAATGAGGAAGAACAACAATGGGCTAATTACAGGTTGAATGAAACGCTAAGTAAAGGCGTGATGATGTGGGGAATCATGACTTTTGACTATAACAATCTTACAAAAGGGTATGCAGGTAATATTTCAAGAATGAGTTCATCAAGCCGAGGATTTACTGCACACCGATTGATGGGCTATGCAGAGAGTCATGATGAGGAGCGCTTAATGTACAATAATGTGCAAGCAGGAAACAATACTACTGCGGACCATAATGTACGAACCCTTACTGTAGCTTTATCCAGAATGTCTGCATTAGGAGCTGTTTCTTTATTGGTTCCAGGGCCAAAAATGATTTGGCAATTTGGAGAATTAGGATGGAATTCTTCTATTTTTACCTGCAATAATGGAACTGTGAACTCTCCTTCTGATGGTACATCCGGGGATTGTAAATTAGACACTAAGCCACAGCCACAATGGACGGGTAGTTGGCTTGGAGATACCAACAGAAGCATAATTTACGACGACTGGGCAAAAATGATTACGATGAAGACCGAAGAACCTGTGTTTTTAGGAACTGTAACAATCAATAATAGCAGTTCGTTATTACCGAATATCAAAATTACCAACAGTGCACTAGCATCAACACAACTGAAAGATGTATTGATTGTAGCTAATTTTGATGTGACGCCAAAAAATGCTCCTTCCGGGTTTCCATACACCGGAACATGGTACAATTTGATGGACAATACATCTATTAATGTAATCAGTACCTCAGTTGCAATTACTTTGAAACCGGGAGAATTTAAAATCTATGGGAATAAAACAGCATCATTGGCAATAGCGGATTACGAAAAATCACCAACGATTGTGTTGTATCCAAATCCGGCATCTGATTATTTTACATTGAATGAAACAACGGCTAAGGTGCAGGTGTTTTCTATCACGGGACAATTGCTAAAAAGTTTTGATACCAATAAAACGGCAGGATCTCAATTTTCGGTTAGTGATTTGAATCAAGGACTTTACATCGTAAAAACATTTGATGAAAATAATGAAATGAAAGTATTGAAACTGTTGAAAAATTAAGAATACCTTGAAGATTGAAAAGGCTGTCCATAATGAACTGCCCCCAAATAATTAGACATTATCTGGGGGTATTTTTATGGAAAGAAAAGTCAGTTACAATTATGAATTTA
>NZ_RYDO01000008.1:0-151909 GCF_003984855.1 Flavobacterium sp. GSP6 | reverse complement strand
CTATTGAAGAATTTAACAATCAAATTAATTACAAAAATGTAGCTTAACTTAATGTGCAGTTTTTATTTGCATATCCAAACCCTTGAAGATATTTTTTTTATCACTTGTCGAAAACGCTTTTTTTGTTTGTGATTTTGCCTTTAGAACCATCAAAAGTAATTGAGCTATGAGTGTAATCCAGATTTGGGTCTTGATTCCGTTTTCGGTCTCTGAATAAAATTAGTGCTGTTGAAAATTTTGTTTTAGCTTCTTGAAAAGTAACTCAATCTGCCAACTAATTTTATAAATCAAAGTCACCTATTCATTGCTTATCTCAAAGTTATTGGTGATAAATTCATACACTCTTTCTTTGTCATCTCGGTACGTAACTTTTCGTAAACAAAGGGTTTTTTCTTGATTTTATTCTTTGTATTTTAAGTGAATATGTTCTTCTTTCAATACTCCAAAACCAGTTGCCTGAAGTACTCTTTGCAGGAGATTTATCGTGTCCTAAATGATTTAATTTACCTTGCATTGCAAGCATTCCATCGCAAATTTCTCCCATAGAATCACAACGACTAAAAACTCCAAAAAGTAGCGTTACAAGTTGTGTTCAAGCAGGAAAAGACTTGTAATATCGGTCGGTTTGGTGTTTTTTTTCAATATCTTTAGAACTCCTATTTTATTGTTTTTGGTAACCAAAAGATATAAAAAAAAGGGCTTACTATTAAAAGTAGCCCTTTGTCTTGAAATTATTTTGTTGGTTAGTAGTGAATAATTATATACTAATCTTTTCCGTCTTCATTTTTACTCATAAAACTAAGAGCAATATAACCCAATACAAAGAAAATCGCCAATATAAAAATTGAATTCCTAATCGAGTTTGTAATTGAAGCTACAAAACCAAAAATAAATGTACCAAGCACTATGGCAATTTTTTCAGTAACATCAAAAAAACTAAAATAGGTAGCATGATCTTCCGTTTCAGGCAATAACTTGGAATAGGTTGAACGTGATAAGGATTGAATAGCCCCTAAAACCATTCCTATCATTCCTCCAAGCGCATAAATTTGGATATCAATATATGTACTTTTAGCATCTAAGAAGTAGACCGTAAACCAAATAAACGCCCAAATTGCTACAGTAAGTTTTAGTGTTTTTATATTTCCAATTTTCTCTGATATTCTTGAAAATAAATAAGCGCCGAAAATAGCAATTACATTTATTAATAAAATTATAATAATCAATTTACTCGTACTAATTCCTAGTTCTTTTTTAAAGAAAATACCAGCCAATAATATCATTGTTTGTACCCCTATGCTGTAAAGAAAAAAAGCGGTTAAGAATTGTTTTAATTTTGTTAGTTTCTTTATACTTTTTGAAACAACTTTAAGCGCTATTAATCCTTTAAAAATATAATCTTTTTCGGGTTTTTTATGAAATACATTATTAGGCAAATAATAAAAAGTTACTTGGGCAAAACCAATCCACCAAATACCAACAGATAAAAACGAAATCCTCGCCGGTAAAGAAGAATCTGTTATCCCATACCATTGAGGCATCATAACCATCGTCAAATTAAACGCCAATAAAATTACAGAACCAAAATAACCATACATAAATCCTTTTGCACTTACTCGATCATGTTGTTCTGGAAAAGCAATTTCTGGCAAATAAGAATTATAAAAAACAATACTTCCCCAAAAGCCAACACTGGCTAAAATGGTACCTAAAATTCCAATCCACAATGTGTCCTGTCCCTTAAAAAAGAATAAACTCATGACTGATAACGAACCCAAGTAACAAAAAAACTGCATAAATCGTTTTTTGTTACCCGTATAATCAGCAATTCCAGACAATATTGGTGATAAGAGAGCAACTACCAAAAATGAGAATGATAAAGAGTAAGATAGCAAAGTTGAATTAATGAATTCTGTTCCAAAAAAATGAACAATCCCATTGTTTCCGCTTGTTACCGTTTCATAATAAATGGGAAAAACAGCTGTCGAAATTACTAAACTATAAACGGAGTTAGCCCAATCATAAAAAGCCCAAGCGTTAATAAGCTTTTTATCTCCTTTTTGTAATCCTTTCATATTTCATTTATTTATGCTACGAATTTATTTATTTTTTGTTTAACATTAGACAAAACGGGATGAAATCGTACATTAATAATCCGTTATCATAAGCACGCCGTTAGGATAAACAAAAAAAAGCTTTTCTGAAAAAGAAAAGCTTTTGTATAAAATTAGATTTACTAATTAATATGATTTTTATCTGTATATAATTCCAACTTTTACAGCTGTTGCTTTAGCTTCAGGAATTAATGCTTTCAAATTCGCAATTCGGGTAGCATCAGAGGGGTGTGTACTCATGAATTCTGGCGGTGCTTGCCCAGCGGATTGCGCTGACATCCTTTGCCAAAAAACAACTGATTCCTCTGGATTGTATCCTGCAATAGCCATTAAAGTAAGTCCTATTTTATCGGCCTCCGTTTCATGACCTCTACTAAAAGGTAACATTCCGCCATATTGTGTGGTTACTCCGTAAGCCTGTTGCCAAATTTGTTGATTCTCAGCACTTTTTCCTCCCGTTGCAACAGCAACTCCTACAGCACCTAATTGTTGCAATTGAGCAGCACTCATACGTTGAGCTCCATGATTGGCTAATGCATGCGAAACCTCATGTCCCATTACGGTAGCTAAACCCGCATCATCTTTAGTTATAGGCAGTATTCCGGTATACACTACAATTTTTCCTCCTGGCATACACCAGGCATTCACATCTTTATTGTCAATTAATTTATATTCCCAACGGTAATCCTTCAAATATTGTGATTGATCTAAATATATTAAATATTTTTCTGCAGCAGCTTTAATTCGAAGACCAACTGTTTCCACTTTTTTTGCATCAGCAGTTCCAGTAATTACTTTGTTTTCACTTAAAAAAGTACCATATTGCTGAAATGAGGTTGGAAACAACTCACTATTGGGAACAAAATTTAAGTTTTTTTTTCCTGTAAGCGGATTAGTTGCACAAGAAGATAAAATACCTAGAGCTAAAACCCCTACTATTAAATGCTTTTTCATGATTTTATTGTTTTTAGATGTCATACAAAAATACAATTATTAATATTTTAAAATTTATAAAATTAAATTTAAAAGTATCATTTTTTTGTTATTCTCCAATAATATACAAAGCTGTAAATCCCTTATCAACAATCAAATAGCCTTCATTATCCAAAGTAATTTTATCAAATACAACTTCAACGTTATCAATTTCTATTGTTTTGACTTTAAAAGGAAGTCCAATCAAATTTAATTTATACTTAGAATAATTAGTGTCGTATTTTCCTTCTTTATGCAACTGAATGATCAGTTCCTTCTCTTTTCCGGTTGCTTGAAAAGACAAAAAGCTATACCGTCCTTTTTTATAATCATATCCATCTTGCGCATCTTCATACACTACTGATTTTTCTTTTCCTTCGTGATAATAAATATCCAGTGTTAACTCATCAAACTCCAGTTCGCCAACATATTGTTGAACCGGATATTTAGGAATGATTGCTCCTGCTTTTACAAAAATTGGAATTTCATCAAACTTAGTACCTACCCATATTTCTTTTCCGCCATTGACCAATTCGTTGGTCCAATAATTATACCATTGTCCACGAGGAATATACATGCGCCTTCCTACTGAATTAGGTTCTAAAATAGGACAAACAAGAATTTGATTTCCAAAAACAAATTCGTCATTTCTATAATGCGTTTGAATATCTTCCTGATCATAATATACTAATGGCTTCAACATAGGAATTCCTTCCTCAATATATTGCCAAAACATGGTATATAAATAAGGTAATAATTGGTATCTTAAATTCACGAACTTTCTAGTGATATTGATCACTTCTTCATCAAAAGCCCATGGTTCCTGGTCGCCGTGATCTCCTGAAGAATGAGTTCTGCAAAAAGGATGAAAAACACCCAATTGAATCCAACGGGCATACAATTCGCCTGATGGTTGTTCTGCAAATCCACCAATATCTGATCCTGTAAAACCCATACCAGATAGAGACATGCGTTGCACCTGAATATTTGCAATCCATAAATGTTCCCAAGTGGCTACATTATCTCCAGTCCAAGAAGACGTGTACCGTTGTGCTCCTGCGTATGCTGATCTTGTTATTACAAAGGGTCTTTTTGGATATGCAAATCGTTTCACACCATGATAGGTTGCTCTGGCCATTTGTGTACCATAAATATTATGTGCTTTTCTATGACTGCAAGGGTTTCCGTCGTAATCATGGCGCACATCCATTGGAAATGTCTTATTAGGAACCTCCATTACTGCGGGTTCATTCATGTCATTCCACACTCCTTTTACTCCAATTTCCGAAATTAATTCTTTGAACAATCCAGCCCACCACTCCCGTACCGCAGGGTTTGTATAATCCGGAAAATTACATTCTCCCGGCCATACTTTTCCTTTCATGTATGGACCGTCAGCTCTTTTGCAGAAATAATCTTTTTCTAAAGCTTCTTGATATACCGAATATTCTTTGTCAATTTTTATTCCCGGATCGATAATTACAACTGTTTTGAAACCATCTTCGGCTAATTCAGCCACCATTCTTTTTGGATCCGGAAAATATTCTTTGTTCCAAGTAAAACATCGAAAACCTTCCATATAATCAATATCCAAATACAGTGCGTCACATGGAATTTTCAACTCTCTAAATTTAGCTGCAACTTCTTTTAAATTGCTTTCCGGATAATAACTCCATTTACATTGGTGGTATCCAAGTGCCCAAAGTGGCGGCAATTCTGGCTTACCGGTCAAATCAGTATACGTTGTAACCACATCTTGCATTTGGGGTCCGTAAATGAAATAATAATTCATTTCTCCACCTTCAGCCCAATAACTGGTTACATTTCTTCTTTCGTGACAAAAATCAAAATAGGTTCTAAAGGTATTATCAAAGAAAATACCATAAGATTTCTTGTTTCGTAATCCAATATAAAATGGAACAACTTTGTATAAGGGCTCTTGGTCTTTTTGAAAAGCATATTGATCTGTTGCAAAATTTTCCAGTCTTTTTCCCTTCAAATTCATTTGGGTTGCTTTGTCGCCAAGTCCGTAAAAACATTCCCCGTCTTTTGAAGCCTTACTCATTTTGACAATGTTACCGCCATATTCATAGCTTTCTTCCCAATGAAATCCAAGCTCATCTTCTAAAATAATATTTTCTTCTAGATCATAAATAGATACTCTCATGTCTATTTTTTGAATCCTGCATTGTACTTTACTGGTTTTTATCTGATAATACTCTTCTGCTTCAGAAACTTCCAGAAAATTATAACCATGAGAATGACTTTTATCAATTGCATAAGAAAAATCATTGCTAAAATACCCTTTTGTTGTAAATCTAAATCGGATTAAACTATCTCTTAATATGGTTACTTTCAAGATGACACTATTATCGGTATGAAAATAGATTGAATCAACTTCCTGTTCAAAAGAAATTATTTTTGTGGGATATAAATCTCCCTTATATTCTAATTCTGTATTTGTAATCATGTTTTATGGTATTAATTTTAATCTTTTTCTAGCATTCAAACTTACGAAATTACTTTGTAAACAGTTATATGTGTGGGGTTTATTAACGAAAACGTTATAGTTTTTAGACAGTTAAATTTAGAGATAAATAGGTGTGTTTTTTAAAACAAAGAAGGTAAGAGATTAGGAGTTAAAATCAAAAAAAAACGATAAATCAACACTAAATTTAAATTAGTTGTTACACCTACATAATTAAGCTTTAAATACTCTTAATCTCTAATTCTCATTGTAATCTGAAGTTCTCTTAATCTCTAAATCGTTTTGTTAAAAATTATCCGATTTTAAAAACAATAACACTTAACGGCGGCAATAGCAATTCAGCAGAATAATCTCTTCCATCATAAGGCAATGACTCAATTGCTATTTTTGTAGTATTAGAAACGCCGCTTCCTCCATAATTTGAAGCATCACTGTTAAAAATTTCTGTCAATTTTCCTTTTTTAGGTAAACCAATTCGATAATCAGGGCGCACCACTTGCGTGAAATTACACACTACAATTATATCGTTTTTTAGATCATTTCCTTTTCGAATGAAAGACATCACCGCATTTTGATGATCCGAATAATTAATCCATTCAAAACCTTCCGGACTGAATTGTTTTTCATATAATCCAGGTTGTGTTTTATACAATTTATTCAAATCTGTAATTAATTTTTTTACGCCTTCATGATAGGGATATTGCAATAAATGCCAATCTAAACTTCCTTCAAAATTCCATTCGTTGCTTTGTCCAAATTCACTTCCCATGAACAATAATTTAGTTCCGGGATGCATAAACATGTAACCATAAAGTAATCTTAAATTCGCAAATTTCTGCCATTCATCTCCTGGCATTCTTCCTGCTATAGATTTTTTTCCGTACACCACTTCGTCATGCGAAAGCGGTAACATAAAATTTTCCGAAAAAGTATAGGTCATCGAGAAAGTCAAATCATTTTGATGGTACTTTCTGTACACCGTGTCTTTTTGAAAATATTCCAAAGTATCGTGCATCCAACCCATCATCCATTTCATTCCAAAACCCAAACCTCCGATAGATGTTGGTCTCGAAACCATTGGGAACGAGGTACTTTCCTCAGCTATGGTTTGAACGCCTTCATAATTTAGATACACGGCTTCATTAAATTCTTTCAGGAAACTAATAGTATCTAGATTTTCTCTTCCACCGTAAATATTAGGTTCCCATTCGCCTTCTTTTCTGGAATAATCCAGATACAACATCGAGGCGACGGCATCTACCCGCAAAGCATCCGCATGGTAATGTTGCAACCAAAATAACGCATTACTAATCAAAAAAGAGCGAACCTCATTTCGTCCATAATTGAAAACTAAACTTTTCCAATCTGGATGATAGCCTTTTTTACGATCTGGATGTTCAAAAAGATTGGAACCGTCAAAAAATCCTAAACCATGTGCATCATCTGGAAAATGAGAGGGTACCCAATCCAGGATTACTCCAATTCCTGCTTCGTGCAATTTATCTACTAAATGCATGAATTCCTGTGGATTCCCAAAACGGGAAGTTGGTGCAAAATACCCCACTAATTGATAGCCCCAAGACGGATCGTATGGATATTCCATGATGGGCATGAACTCCACGTGCGTAAATCCAGTTTCTTTTATATAATGTACTAAATCTTCGGCAAATTCTAGATACGTCAGAAAGCGATTATCTTCTGCATGCCGTTTCCAGGATCCTAAATGGACTTCATATACTGAATAAGGCTTGTCTAAACCATTGTGGTTCTGACGCGTTTTCATCCAGTTTTTGTCTTTCCATTGATACTCTAAATCCCAAACTACTGAGGCAGTGTGTGGTGGTTTTTCACAATAAAAAGCAAACGGATCCGCTTTCTCTGTTATGATTCCACCATTATTAGATTGTATTTTATATTTATAGGTTGTCCCTTTTTTGATGTTTGGAATAAATCCTTCCCAAATGCCAGAGGAGTCCCAGCGAACTTCCAACAGATGTTTACCTTGTGTCCAGAAATTGAAATCCCCAACTACAGAAACAGACTGAGCTGTTGGCGCCCAAACCGCAAAATAAACACCGTCTGTTCCATCAACTGAAAGAAGATGTGCACCTAGTTTTTCATACAGACGAAAATGTTTCCCTGATTTGAATAATTCAATATCGAAATCGGTAAAAAGGGAATGCGAGATAACTTTGCTCATATAACAATTGTATGCTTCTGCTTTGTGTAAAAATCAGAATATTAGTGTAAGAAAAACAGTTTTTAGGTTTACTTAATAATGTAATTGTCTGGTATAACTGCTCCTTTTTTGATAACAACAATTCCATCTTTTATGGCATACAACTCATTAGAAAAATCTTCTAGATGGTTTCCACCATTGATATATACATCATTACCAATTCTGCAGTTTTTATCCACGAGAGCATTACTTATAAAACATCTTTCCCCAATTCCAACCAATTGTCTGTCGCTTTTAAGATCTTCATTCATATCATCAATATTCTGATAGAAATCATTACCCATTACGTAGCTGTTTTGAATGATAGTTCCCTCCCCTATTCTGGATCGAATACCAATTACAGAACGATTAATTTCTTTGGCATTCAAAATGCAACCTTCTGAAATCAATGATTTATCAACCATTGTTTTTTGGAATTTTGATGGCGGCAATAATCTTGGTCTGGTATAAATTTTATTAGTATCATCAAATAAATTAAATTTTGGCAAGTCATCCGTAAGTCCAATATTCGCTTCAAAAAAGGAATCTATATTACCAATATCCGTCCAGTATCCTTCATATTGATAACTTAAAATCTTTCTGTGGCCTACCGCTTGCGGAATAATTTCTTTGCCAAAATCTTTGGTTTCTTTATTGGACATGATATCGACCAACAGTTTTTTGTTAAAAATGTAGATTCCCATCGAAGCCAAGTAATTTTTTCCTTCACTTTTCATTTGTTCACTCACATCCGATTCCCAATCCGGTAATAATTCCTTCGCTGGTTTTTCGATAAAGGATTCAATACAGCTTTCGGAGTTTGTTTTTAATATCCCAAATTCAGGCGCATCTTTAGCATTTACTGGCAAAGTAGCAATAGAGATATCAGCTTCGTTCTTAATGTGTTCTTCTAGCATATCGTTGAAATCCATTTGATACAACTGATCTCCGGAAAGTATCAACGCATAATCGAAATCATGGTTTAAGAAATGAGGCATACATTGTCTTACGGCATCGGCAGTCCCTTGAAACCAGGTTGGATTATCAGGAGTTTGTTCAGCAGCAAGAATATCAACAAAGGCATGGCTAAAAATACTAAAGTTATAGGTGTTTTTTATGTGTGCATTCAGGGAAGCCGAATTAAATTGTGTCAATACAAACATTCTGTAAATATCTGAATTCATACAATTTGAAATAGGAATATCAACCAATCGGTATTTTCCTCCTATTGGTACAGCTGGTTTTGATCGTGATTCTGTCAAGGGATACAATCTTGAACCTTGTCCTCCACCTAAAATAATTGCAATAACATTTTTCTTTTTGGGTTTCATTTCTTGTTGCTTATTAGTTTGTACATTTCTATATATTCCTGACAAACACGCTCCCATGAATGGTCTGTGTTCATTCCTATTTTTCTAATTTTGTTCAGATGTTCTTTATCATCATATAAATTGACGGCTCTTTGAATAGAATAACAAACATCACCAACTGTGGCCTGATCGTGGCAAATTCCGTTTCCGTCATCGCCAAAATCAACAACTGTGTCTCTTAACCCACCAGTTCGTCTCACAATGGGAATTGTTCCGTAGCGCAACGAATACATTTGGTTTAAACCGCAAGGCTCTACTCTGGAAGGCATTAATAAAAAATCAGAACCGGCGTAAATCAAGTGTGCTAATTCTTCATTATAACCAATAAACGTATTGTAATTTCCTTTGTAATCTTGTAGCAAAGTATTCAATTGTTTTTCAATAATTGTACTTCCGGATCCTAAAATCAAAATATTAATTTGTTGATAATTCTCAGATAAAGCAAGAGCTGCGGCTGGTGGTAATAAATCCCCTCCTTTTTCTTCTAATAATCTTCCAATAAAACTAAAAAGTGGTTTTGTTGGATCTAAATTAAAGAGTTTGCATAATTTTTCTTTGTTTTCCTGTTTTCCTTTTTCAAAATTTTTAATCGAATAGTTTTTTTCTATCATCGCGTCTTTTTCCGGATCCCAAACTTCAATATCAATTCCGTTCAAAATCCCTTTAGACTTATACCGAACCAAATTAAATAGTGATTCCAGACCATTTGCTGAATAGTTGATTTCATTTAGATAATTTGGAGAAACTGTGGTAACAGCCCAAGCACATTTTATGGCTACTGCCAATGAATTAATGCAATTATCCCATTCTAAAACATTTACGTGAGCCAAATCAAATTCGGGTAAATAATATAATTTATTAAACCCAAACTGCCCTTGGTATAAACCATTATGAATGGTAATCATGGAAGGAATATTTCGTAATTTTTCGTATTTGTGACAATACAACATCATAAATGGAATCATACCTGTATGATGATCGTGACAATTAATGACATCAGCAACTTCGCTTCTGCCTGTAATCCAATCCAAAGTGGCGATCTGGAAAGACAAAAAACGTTCAATATCATCTTCGTAACCATACACGTCTTTCCTGTCGAATAAATCCGGAATGTCAACCAAATACAATTCAAATCCTAGTTGGTCTGTTTTTTCTTTTAGAATACTATACGGAAAATTAAAATTTCCAAGTTTTACAGAACTCCAATGAACACATTCAAACTCATTTTCTTTTTTAAACTTTGTATCATAACAAGGTATTACAACCCTTACACGATGCTCTGCATTGTTTTGATATTTTGGTAATGCGCCAACTACATCAGCTAAACCTCCTACTTTTGCAACAGGATAACACTCTGCACTGATATGAAATATTTCCATGTATGAACTTTTGATATTTTTAATTAATTTTAACCCCTATTTTAGTCTTTTATATAAATACGCCTGAAAACTTTCTAAAAAATACTACTTTTATGTTTTTCTAAATTTACTAAAAAAATTATAATATAATAACCTGCTTGAAAATTTATTAAAATGACAAAAAAGTCTTCTAATCATACCCAATCATTGAAAATTCCTAAAATTATTTTATTAACCAGTAAATTAATCTCTTTTATTTCACCAAAACTAATTACATTATTTGCAGCTAAACTGTTTACTACACCCATAAAACATAAGATTCCAAAAAGAGAGTTAGAAATGGATCGAAATAGTATACAAAAATTAATTTCAATTCCGGCAATTGGCAAAGAAGTTGTTGTGTATGAATATGGAAAAAGTGACAAGAAAATTTTATTAGTTCATGGTTGGTCAGGACGTGGAACTCAATTATTCAAAATAGCGGATGAATTGCTTAAAGCCGGATATTCTACGATCAGTTTTGATGCTCCTGCACATGGAAAATCACCTGGAAAAACGACTATTATGGTCGACTTTATTGATACAATTTTAGAAATAGAGAAGCAATTTGGGCCCTTTGAAGCAGCTATTGGTCATTCATTAGGAGGAATGTCCGTTTTGAACGCCATAAAAAAAGGTTTAAAAGTAAATCATGCCGTAGTGATTGGCAGTGGTGATGTTGTAGAAGATATTATAGATGATTTTGTGGCAAAATTACAATTGAAACCAAGTGTAAGTACTCTTTTGCGTTTGCATTTCGAAAAAAAATACGGAGAAAAAATGAATAGTTATTCTGCTTTTTTGGCTGCAAAAGAAACAGCGATTCCTATTTTAGTAATACATGATAACCTTGATCCTGAAGTTCCCGTAAAGGCTGGAATTCACATTCATAAATATTTAAAAAATGGAGAGTTACTATTAACAGACGGATTAGGACATAGAAAGATTCTAGGCAACCTTAAAGTAATTGAAAAAACAGTTCAATTCATCCAAAATAAATAATTGAAATACAACACTATACAATTAATAAAAAAATAATCATGAAATATCCTTTAGAAAAAACAGAACAAGAATGGAAAGAAAAATTAGGAGCAGAACGGTATAGAATTCTTCGACAAAAAGGAACTGAATACCCACATACTGGAACTTATAACTTACATTACGAAAAAGGAACCTATTGCTGTGGTGTCTGCGGTGAATCTTTGTTCGAAAGCAACTCTAAATTTGATGCCCATTGCGGTTGGCCTTCATTTGACGAATCCATTCCTGGAAAAGTAGAATATATTTCTGATGTAACACTTGGTATGAAACGCACTGAAATCCTTTGTGCTAATTGTGGCAGCCATTTAGGACACGTTTTTGATGACGGACCTACAAAAACCGGACAACGCTATTGCGTGAATTCTTTATCAGTGGACTTCAAAGAATAGTGATACGGATTTATTTGAAAATGCAACGGAATGGGATAAAAATTTAGAATCATTATAACAAATAAGTAATAACCATGGTATAATGTCGTATTTTAAAATCAGGATAAAATTACGTAACAATCTGATTTAAAGCTGTTTTACTTAAAGTTAATTCTTTTGACTTTACGACTTTTAAACTTTCGACTTACTTATATAGGAAAAAAACATCCGTTGGAGTTAGAGTAGTGCCCAGAATTTGATTAATCCCAGAATCCGAAGACGGAATCAAAGCTGAGAAACAACTCTTGCAAGTTTTACCAAAAGAAATCTGGGACGAAATTAGGATGGCTATTTCCTTTTGAGGAAGAGAAATTTCTAAGCCTCAGCCCAAATGTCCGGAATAACCGATTAATTCCATTTGTCAGTATTATAAAAAAAATAAAAGGGTAAAAAGTAATTCACCCTTTTACCCTTTTAAATACCTATAAAATATTATAAAAAAGAAGGTTTAAGTCCCGGTTTTATTCTCTTTTTAGATACTTGTTCATACGCATAGCCCAATCCTATTAATTTCCCTTCTGTATACGGCATACCAAAAAATGATAAACCAACCGGCAAATCATAAGCCAGTCCGCAAGGAACTGTAATATGTGGATAGCCACTTGCTGCAGCAGGAGAAGTTAAAGAATATCCTCCCCAACGATCTCCGTAGATCATATCAATACTGCAAGCAGGTCCCATGGTGATTCCACAAATAGCGTCTAATTTATTTTCTTTAAAAACTGTATTTAGCACACTTTTACTTCCTTCGAAACTTACGGTTAATGCTTCCAGATATTTTTTGTCTTCTAATCCTTTTTTAGCATTAGAACTTTCTAATGTTTCTTGCTTAAAATACGGCATTGCTTTATCTTCATTAGCAGTATTAAAATCGATAACATCTTTCAAACTTTTTACTTTTGCATTGGCTGTAGCCAAATAGGTATTCAATCCATCTTTAAATTCATATTGTAAAACTTCGAATTCGGCCTGACCCAAAGCATTAATTTTCTCCAAATAGTCAATTTCGATAATAATAGCCCCTTGTTTTTTTAGCAGGTTGACAGCAGCATCTAAAAGTGCATTAATGTATTTATTATTTCCTTGTGGCTTTTTTTCAATACCAATACGCTTGCCTTTCAAAGCATTTTTATCTAAAAAAGTTGTATAATCCTTCTGTGCTTTCCCTTTACTTTCAAGGGTTACAGTATCATCTTGGTCTACAGCAGCAATTACGCCTAATAAAATAGCAGCATCCGTTACGGTTCTGGCCATTGGACCAGCCGTATCTTGTGTTTTTGAAATTGGAATAATCCCAGATCGACTAACCAGACCTACAGTAGGTTTAATCCCTACAACTCCGTTTACCGAAGCTGGACAAACAATAGAACCATCCGTTTCTGTCCCAACAGCAACAACACAAAGATTGGCTGAGACTGCTGCTCCTGAACCAGCACTGGAACCGCACGGATTATGATCTAAAATATAGGGGTTTTTAGTCTGACCGCCTCTACTGCTCCAACCGGAACAGGATTGGGTCGAACGAAAATTAGCCCATTCACTCAAATTTGTTTTTCCAATGATTACTGCACCGGCTTCTCTGAGTTTTTTAACGACAAAAGCATCTTTTGAAGCACTATTTCCTGCCATTGCCAGAGATCCAGCCGTGGTTAGCATTTTATCCGCTGTGTCTATGTTGTCTTTTATTAAAACGGGGATTCCATGCAAAGGGCCTCTGCTTTTACCTGCTTTTAACTCTTTATCCAGTGCAACAGCGATAGCCAGTGCATCTGGATTGACTTCGATGACGGAATGCAATTGAGGCCCATTGGTATCAATAGCTTCAATCCGTTTTAAGTATAATTGTACTAATTGTTCTGAAGTATATTTGCCAGAAGTTAATTTCTCCCTTACACTGCTGATGGTTTCTTCGTCTAGTTCAAAAACGGCATTGAAATCTTCAACAGATACTGAATCTTCATTTTTTTTGGTACCGGAGGTACAGCCTGTAATCAAAAGTGTAGTTAAACCTGCGGAAGCAAGTGTTGCTGTAGTTAAAAAAGATCTTCTTTTCATAGATTGCCGAATAAATATTTATATACTATTAATTTCGTTAACATTGAATACTATCTCGAAATAGATGCATTCAATTAAAATCCTAAATTAGTTTTTTTTTGATAAAATCAGTTCATTATTAAATGAAACAAAAGTTAAAGTTTGAAATGGAACAAAATTGGAATAAAAAACCAGAATACTAAAACCAATTGAGCCAGGCTAAATTGTAGCAATACATTTAATAATTGATTAACTTTGCCAAATAGAATTATTTAAAATCAAATTGATATGACAAAGTCTTCACAAGAACAAATGCTGCAAAAAGGAGTTTATACAGGAATTATGGAAAAAGATGAAAACAACAATTTTTTTTGTGGTGCCTATCTTCTGGACTATAAAATGGCTCAAAAACACAGTATTGGAGATTGGATTACGATAAAATCAATCATCGAAAATCCGAGTGATATCAGTTATAATAAATATCCAAAAAAATCCAAAAATTTCGATAAAGCAAACAATAAGCCCCAACAATAAAACTTTTTCAGTTTTTTATTCCTTAAATCTATTGTTTCAGAATACTTTTTTCGGAAAATTTATTGGTCTGAAACCAAAAAAATAAAAAAAAGTGTACCTTTGCAAAAAATTTGTCGCTTTTTGAAATCAAATCACATTGGTTTTATAGTAAAAGACAAGTAGTTACCTTATTTATGAAAAAAATAGTTGAATACCGCAAACTGCTAAATGTAGACAAAACTGCAGAGCTGAAAGATTTGAAAACGATATATCGTAATGCGATGAAAGAAGCGCATCCTGATAAATTTCAAGGAGACGAAACTGGTTTAAAAGCAGCTGAAGAAAACAGTAAAAAAATTATTGAAGCTTATCATTTCTTAGTGAGTATCAATCCTGAAACTCTAAAACAAAACTTACCGGAATACACTGAAACTATTGCAACTGCAAAAATTTCAGACTATAAGTTCGTAGAAGGACGATTGATCATCAATTTTTCAAATGGAAGTGTTTACGAATACATTAGTGTGCCTAAAGCTACTTACGTAAAAATGGTAAATGCTGAATCTCCTGGAAGATTTGCAAAAAGACACATCCTGAATTCCTTTACTTGGAGAAAAACAATCAATCAAGATTAATTTTTTTTAAGTCCAAAATAAAAAAGCATCCTTCAAAAAAAGGATGTTTTTTTATTTTGGACTTGTCCCGTTCTGAAATAGCAATATACAAACGCCTGCTTGCAAAACCTAAATAACTCGTCTAGAAAGTGTTTTAAATCCCATTTATTCGCTATTTTTTTATAAATCTTAATTGAAAAAAAAATTGATTGTCCCAAAACACATCATGATTAATAGGTTTTATATTCAAAGAAGGAAGTAAAATAACTACTTGTAAAATAAATGCTAAATCCTAATTAAGAATGAAAAATAATAACAAAAATTTAGGTTGTAAAATTATATATCAATTAAAAATTTAAATACTTTTGCACTCTTAACTTAACTAATTAATAATGAAAAAAATAATTTTATTACTTTCGGCTGCTGTTGTTTTACTATCTTGTAGCAAAGTTGGCAAAGATGAATACATCATTTCAGGGACTGCAACAGGAATTGAAAATGGTAAAACAATTATCTTAGAAACACAAGATGCAAATGGCATGGGACTGATTGCTAAGGATACCGTAAAAGTTGAAAACGGTAAATTTGAGATGAAAGGATCTATTACAGAGCCATCGTTTTATACAATCCAATTAGAAGGGGCTCAGGCTAAAATACCTTTCATATTAGAAAATGGAGAAGTAACGATTGCCATAAATAAAGACAGTATTCAAAAATCTAAAGTTTCAGGAACGTATAACAATGATGAATACGCAACCTTCAACGAGGAAATCACTAAAGTTCAAAAGAAACTAATGGATTTCCAAAACAAAAACATGCAAGCAATGGAAGCTGCTCAACAAAGTAAGGACACCATTGTGATCAATAATTTGATGCAGGAATTTTCTAAACTTCAAGAAGAAGTTGGTATTGCTTCAAAAGCAAAGTATTTAGCGTATGCTGAAACACATCCTAAATCTTTTATTTCAGCGCTAATCATCCAAGGAATGTTAAACGATCCTAGTGCTGATGTTGCAAAATCTGAAAAGTTATACAACAGTTTAGAAGAAGCATTGAAAAAAACAAAGCCAGGAATTGCTATCAAAACCAGACTAGCTGAAATGAAAGCACCGGCTGCTGTAGGCGCTACTGCTCCAACTACTGATGGTAAATGAAGAGCAGATTTTTCAGGTCCTAATCCTCAAGGGAAAATAATTTCTCTGAAAGAAAGTTTAGGAAAAGTAACAATAGTTGATTTTTGGGCATCATGGTGTGGGCCGTGTCGTCAAGAAAATCCAAATGTTGTGGCCATCTATAAAGAGTTACACAGTAAGGGTCTTAATATTATTGGTGTTTCTTTAGATAAAGATGCCAAAGCCTGGAAAGAAGCCATTGCTAAAGACAAGTTGACCTGGAATCAGGTTTCAAATTTGAAATTTTGGGACGAACCAATTGCTGCTTTGTATAAAGTAGAATCTATACCTGCCACTTTTATCCTGGATGCATCCGGAAATGTTGTGGCTAAAGATTTAAGGGGAGATGCCCTTAGAGCCAAAATAATTGAGCTTTTAGAACAATAAACACCTTATATCGTACAAATAAAAAAAATCTTCCTAGTGGAGATTTTTTTATTTTATTCAATACCAATGCTTTAAAAATAATAGTAAAATTAAGTACTAATATAGTTTGGAAACTTGAAAACAGTTTTTATATTTGCATCCGGTTAGCACAATAAGCACTGCTTATTGAGTCTTGGGGAGATACTCAAGCGGCCAACGAGGGCAGACTGTAAATCTGCTGTGTAAACTTCGCAGGTTCGAATCCTGCTCTCCCCACAAAACTCTTCAAGCGATTGAAGAGTTTTTTTTTGCATACTACTGTTGTGAATTAATCCAAAAAAAATCCTAGCAAATTGATATTTTGAACGGAATTTTTTAATACTTGCAGCTTCTTCTATTCTAAAATAAAACTTACCGTTACATTAGCCGTAATGTTGATTTCGCCTACCGCCATCGTTTCTCTTGAAACTCTAGTATCGCTCATTTCCATTTTCATGGCAGCATACATTGGTTGTGGACTATAATTTTGTGAATTATCTGATATGATCATGGCACGTCCTACTTTTTGTCCTAATACTGAAACATAATCTTCTGCTTTTAATTTAGCCTCTTTCATCGCTAATTTTCTAGCCTCAGATTGATATTGGGCCAACTTAGAAGATTCAAACACAACAGTATCAATTCTATTAATCCCTTCGTCAACTAAACCTTCCATCAATTCATCATATTTTGATAAATCCTTCAATACAATTTCGATTGTTTGTGTTGCATTATAGCTGTGTTTCTTTTTTTCGTAATCGTATTGTGGGTTCAACGAAACACGTTGCGTTTTATAATCTGCAGGAGCCAAGTTCATTTTTTTGATGAACTTAAGCACAGCTTCAATCTTTTGATCATTTTGCTTTTTGACGTCTTTGGCATTATTCCCTTTTGTTTCAACAGTCACCGTTATACTTGCTTGATCCGGAACAACCTTTACTTTTCCTTCGCCACTTACGCTTATTTGAGGAACTTGTTTGATTTCTTGCCCGTAGGACACTGAAATAAATAAAATAGACAAGATTAATAGTGCTTTTTTCATTTTTTTATCATTTAATTGTTTGTGTTAACTTCTTTTCAAAAGTTGTGCCATTATAATTTTCCCATTTTTGCCATTACGAACAGGATAATTATAGGAATGGCTAATAAAACTACCATTAAAGCATGATCCACTAATAACTGTGGCTCGTTGACAAGTGTAATCAAATAACCGCCAACAGCGCCTCCAAAATGGGCGGTATGACCTATATTATCATTCTTAGCTTTCATTCCGTAGATTGAATACAATAAATAAAGGATTCCAAAGATATAAGCAGGCATTGGGATAATAAAGAAGATTCCCAACATCATGTCTGGCTGTAACAATATGGCCGAATATAAAACCCCTGTTACGGCTCCAGAAGCACCTACAGCTCTATACCCGTAATCATTTTTATGAAACAATACCGTCAATAAACTTCCAAAAATTAAACTTCCAAAATACACCAGTATAAATGAAAAACTCCCTAAATAACTGATGACTACCGGTGCAAAAAACCACAGTGTCAGCATATTAAAAATCAAATGAGTCATATCTGCGTGAAGAAAACCAGACGATAACAACCGTATTTGTTCGCCTGCACGAATACTTCCAATATGGAATTCATATTTTCTAAAAAAAGAAAGGTCATTAAAACCTTTGTAACTAATCAAAACATTTACAACAATTATTGCTATTAAAATGGTATTCATAAAGTATGTTTATTGTGAATTGTAAAGATAGTCTTTCTCAAATACCATCTTGTATGCGGTCCAAATTTATATCAATCTATATTTTTGCCTTATATTTGTCAAAAAAAATACGGCATGCAATTTCTTATTTACATCTTAATCATTCCCTTTTTGTGGGTCATTTCTATTCTTCCTTTTCGGATTTTATACTGGTTTTCGGATTGTATCTATTTGATTGTATATTATATTATAGGGTATCGAAAAAAAACAGTTAGAAAAAATTTAGCCCTTACTTTTCCTAATCTGAGTTTCAAGGAGCGTCTTATTATCGAAAAAAAATCCTATCACCATTTGTGTGATATGTTCCTGGAAATGATAAAAACCATGACTATTTCAGCTGCTGAAATGAACCGACGATTTGTAATCACAAATATTGAACTGGTTAAAGAATATGAGGATAAAGGGAAAAGCACTGTATTATTAGCCTCCCATTATGCAAGTTGGGAATGGTTATTATCTGTAAATGAAAAAACAATATTTAAAGGAATAGGCGTTTATAAAAAAATTGCCAATAAATACTTTGATAAATTACTACGAGATATTCGATCCAAATACAATGCAGAATTAGTCGAAACAAAAAGAGCGATCCCGTTGATGGCAGAAAATCAACAAAAAGAAATATTATTCATGTATGGCTTAGCCAGCGACCAATCCCCAAAACTAGATCGAGCCTTTCACTGGGATACATTTATGGGTATTGAAGTTCCAGTGCATACCGGAGCTGAAATGCTGGCCAAACGATACGATCTCAATGTCCTTTTTGTAAAAGTAAAAAAAGTAAAAAGAGGATTTTATGAAGCTACTTTTGTCCCTATAACAGATGATCCAAAATCCATTCCCGATTTTGAAATCACCAATACTTTTTTACGGGAAGTAGAAAAACAAATTCTGGAAGCTCCTGAATATTATTTTTGGACGCATAAACGATGGAAACACAGACGGTAGTAATTCGTATTCAGAAAAAAATCACACATTAGAAACAATAGCGTTTATGATATGTGATTTTTTTAGTTTCTTAAAACAGCAACTTCTATAAAGAAAACCAGTTTTTTACCAATTCATCTTCTAAATGGCGTGTATTTTTATTTATAAACTCATTTGTAGCCGAATTATAATCATAATCCAAAGCCCAAATTTTATGCTTTTCAGCCAATGCTTTTATTGCGTTACACACAAATTCAATTTCGGCATTTGTAGTTGTAGGATGAATAGACATTCTGATCCAACCTGGTTTTCTGATTAAATCCCCCAAAGTAATTTCGTCAATTAATTTGTGTGAGGTTTCCTGATCCACATGCAATAAAAAATGTCCGTATGTTCCGGCACAACTACACCCGCCACGGGTTTGTATTCCAAATTTATCATTCAATAACTTTACCCCTAAATTAAAATGTAATTCTTCTATAAAAAAAGAAATAACCCCTAACCTGTCGTGATGCTGCCCTGCAAGGATTTTAATATTAGAAACCGCTCCTATCTCTGAGAAAATATAATCCACAATTTCATGCTCTCTCTTCAAGATATTCTCAATTCCCATTTGCTCTTTCAATTGAACCGCCAGTGCAATTTTTATAACCTGAAGAAAACCAGGAGTTCCTCCATCTTCTCTATCTTCAATATTATCAATATACTTGTGCTCTCCCCAAGGATTGGTCCAGCTTACCGTTCCTCCTCCAGGATTATCAGGTATTAAATTTTGATATAGCTTTTTATTAAAAATTAACACCCCGGAGGTTCCAGGTCCTCCCAAAAATTTATGAGGCGAAAAAAAAATGGCATCCAATTGATTTTCAATGTCTCCCGGATGCATATCAATTTTTACATATGGTCCAGAACAAGCAAAATCAACAAAACAAAGTCCGTTGTTTTGATGCATTTTTTTTGCCACTTCATGATACGGTGTTTTAATTCCCGTTACGTTTGAACAAGAAGTTATTGACGCTATTTTGAAAGGTCGCTCTTTGTACTTTTTCAATGCTATTTCTAAATTCTCCATACTGAACAATCCGTCTTCAGTAGAGGGAATTACTACAACATCAGCAATAGTTTCTAGCCAAGACGTTTGATTGGAATGGTGTTCCATGTGAGAAATAAAAACAACTGGTCTTTTTTCGGGTGGGATGGTAATAAAATCTTTCAAGTTTTCGGGTACTTTCAAACCTAGAATTCGTTGAAATTTATTGACTACACCTGTCATTCCTGTTCCATCAGTAATCAAAATATCATCACTGCCGGCATGCACATGGTGTTTGATAATATGGCGCGCTTGATGGTATGCTTTAGTCATGGCAGTTCCCGAAACGGTAGTTTCAGTATGAGTATTGGCTACAAAAGGGCCAAAATCATTCATTAATTTTTCTTCAATAGGACGATACAAACGACCACTGGCGGTCCAATCCGTGTATATAATTTTTTTTGGTCCGTAAGGTGACTCAAATTCTTGATCAATTCCAATTATATTCTTACGAAACTGTTGAAAATATTGTTCTAATTGGGTGGGTACTTCTTTAGTTATCATAGAATTCCTGATTTGAGTTCAAAGGTATTATTTTTTTGCAGAAAAAAGATTTTCAGTTTATCGAAAGTGGATTCTAGTGTTTTTAATCTTCTCTTAAATGTAAAGTAGCTGACAAAGTTTAATTTACATTCCTTATACATTTGAATAATCAATAACCAATCCTGATTATGAAAAAAATTTTTATACTCCCACTATTTATTTTACTGCTCTCCTGCGAAGTGGAAGGAGATTTGACGCGTGATCCAGCTATACAAGCCTCACTTCCTGAAAATAGTACATCTGCATTTACTGGAGATTTTATGCCTACATCAGGCATTAAGGTTTCAGGTTCAGCCAAAGTGTATTTGAATACCAATCAAAATGAAGTGCGCTTGGACAATTTTAGTATTTCCAATGGTCCGGATTTAAAAGTATATTTATCTAAAACCGCTGCCCCTTCAGATTTTGTGAATTTAGGAAATTTAACCTCGTCAACAGTATATGCAATTCCTCCTCAAGTAAATATTAGTGATTATAAATATGTGCTGATTCATTGTCAGCAATACAGTCATCTTTTTGCAGTAGCGCAATTGTCTCAAAATTAAATTTATATCCATGAAAAAAACAATAATAATAATTGTACTCGTTGGGCTGTTTTCAGGCTTTAGTTCTTATTCTCAAGGATGCAGTGACGCAGGGATTTGTTCGATAGGAAACAGCTTTCAAAACTCAAAAACTGATTTCAAAAACGGTATAGAAATAGGAAATATTTTTGGCACCGGGGAAGCAGATCTAACTTATTTTTCATCCTATCTTACCTATACCAGAACAATAAACGAACGCTTTTCACTCAGTTCTAAAATCACTTATTCTGTAGCAAACGGCAGTTTTGGACAACGTGGTGCTTTTGGTGATGGCTATTTCATAGGCAACTATAACTGGAAAACTAAAACTACTGCAAAATGGAGCACTCTTATGGGTTTTAAAATACCTTTTACGAGTTCCAATCTAAAAATAAATGAATTTTCGCTTCCGTTAGACTACCAATCCAGTCTGGGAACTTTTGACCTTATTTTGGGTTTGAATCTTACTTATAAAAAATGGGATTTCAATACCGGGATACAGATTCCTGTTTTTAATAACAACAAAAATTCTTATTTTAAGGAGTTTTCAGACACGGATGATTTCCCGTCTACTAATTTATTTGAAAGAAAATCAGATGCTTTATTTAGAACTACCTACACCATTCAGCCCGCTAATACTAAATTTACCTTCAAACCTAATGTATTATTTCTTTATCATTTAGGCGAGGATAGTTTTGAAAATGCTTTTGGAAAAAGAGAAACCATACAAAATTCTGATGGACTCACCATCAATGGAAATTTGATTGGTTCTTATGCTATTGATGCTAAAAATAGTATCGAATTATCATTGGCTGCCCCTTTTGTAATTCGGGAAGTAAGACCCGATGGACTTACAAGAGGTTTTACCGCCGGACTCATCTACAAAGTTTTGTTCTAAAAACAGTTGTAGTAAAGCCCTTTTCGTGAAATTTATTCAGAGTAAAATAAACAAAAAATGCCCAATATCTATTGGGCATTTCAACTGTTTTTTTTTAATTATAAATCAAATCCTAACGAAAACTGCAGTACTCGATTTTGTGCTTTTCCTTCCTCATAGATATCGCCCTTGCCTAAGTGATAGCGTACTCCTAAACTTATTCCGGAATCCGTTTTAAAACCTGCTCCAAAATTGACTCCCCAGTCAAAATTATTAGGTTCAAATTCTTGATTGGTATCAAATAAACTAAACCCACTGTTAAACTCCTCTCTATGAGAAATAGCCAATCCAATTTGAGGCCCCACTTCTAAAAAGAAATTTTTAGAAGGATAGGCTTTAAGCATCAATGGCAGGTTGATATAATTTAGCTTTTGTGTAAATGTCCCGCTACTATTCGTAATTACATACCCTTGTTGGGAATACAACAATTCTGGCTGAACAGAAAAACTATTGCTTATAAACGACTCTCCATAAACCCCCACATGAAAGCTATGACGTTGAGCTGTTTCAGCATTTCCGTCAAATTGTACTGAGGATAAACTATACCCTCCTTTTATTCCTCCAAAGGATTTATTATTCGAGTTATTTTGAGCATTCACAGCGAGGGTCATACCAAAAAGCATTACGAGTATTAATTTTTGTTTTTTCATCGATAAGTGTTTTTTAATGTATTCTATTATTTTCCCCCGTTCGCTCTAAGATCTGCAATACATTGTGCATCTAATTGTGGTGCTGTACCTCCAGAGACCATCTCTCCAATACCACTGCCTGTTTCTGCAGACCAAAACATTAAACACGTTTTTACATTACAATGCTTTGGGTGTTCCCCATCTTCATGGTTGCTTTGCATTGCCGTTCCTAAGTTTGTTAAGCCAAAAATATGTCCAAATTCGTGGATGATGATAGTTGTTTCTAATACGCTTCTGTTGGGTTTAAAAGGGCTGTTGCTTAACCCATGAATTGTTTGTTCATAAATAACAAATGAAGTATTTCTATACGCCGTTCCTAAAACAACTCCGGAGCTTGTATTTCTAGCTGATTCTCCATCTGCAAAAAAGGCCCAAACGGCAATTTCATTTGAGGTATTGTATTTTGTTCGGTTTGTTTCTTCAATTGCTACAATTTCCTCATTGGTATACGGAGAAGTCCCTGGTGACGGGATCGATCTCAATACAATATTAATCCCATTGGGCTTATGTGTTCGTGCTTCCAGAAAAGCTACAAAATTATTTATTGCTATACTGGTTGGCTGAAAACCAGCAACATAAACCACTTCAATAACCATACTTTTAAACTTTTTATCTGATAATAAATCGTTTGCAGAACTACCTGTGGACTGTTTATTAGTAATGGGATCAACAGTCTCAATTTCTTCTGTTACATCATTTTCTTTTGAACAGGATACCAATAAGGCAAAACCTACGCACAGGATTACAAGTACTTTTTTCATTATTATCTATTTATATTAAAGTTTATTATTAAAAAACAGCTGCCTAAAAAGACAACTGTTTTTTGAGAAATTAAAAAAATTAAACCCAACTTAAAAGTCTAATTTATATTTGTTTCAAAACTAATGTCGCCGCTGCATTAGTTGAACTTTGTAATGATATCGTTGTTGCATTAAAAGAAGTTACTTTCCAATCATTATTCAATAAGCTAAAAGAAGCGTTACTTGTAAAATTTAATTTAAGAAAGACTTCTATTTGTGAGCTTACAGCGTACGTACCATTTACAGTTGAATTTAAATTATTTACCGCTTTTACACTCCAATCATTTGCAAAATCTATTGTAAAATCTTTGTAATTAGTTGCTGAATTTACTCCAGAACTTACAAATGATTCTACTTTGAATTTGCCGTTTACCATAATGGTTTCTAATTTTTTTGAATTTTGAGCTGCTTCGTCTTTAGTTGCTTCTGTTTTAAGAGACGCCACAATAGTAGCTTGCAATTCTGCATCACTAGAAATTGTAGTTTTTGAACCATCACTGGTTGTAACTGACATTGGATAATTTACTGAAAACAATTCCGTACTACTAATATTAGTCATATACGTATATAATTGCTGTTCGGATGTGATAACAACGCTTCCCGTTTGTTGAACACTTAAATTATAGGTCAAAATAGTAATTGGAAAACTAATATTTACTGACGAAATAGCATTCTGACCAGATGATTGTGCGGAGGAACAAGCATTAATTATAGCATTATACTCTGTTTGGTTACTTACATTAACCTCTGTATAATTACTTAATTTAACTTTTAAAGGAAATTGTAATACTACAGAATCCTGATCATTATTATACTGTCCAAGGATAGAAATGACTTGTTGATAATTGACTTGGCTAAAAAGAGTAACTTGCGTTCCATTTACTCTAGCTGAAGCTGGCAGGATAATAGAAGAACAAGAGGTGCCGTCTAAAAAATCATCCGATGATCCGTCATACATAGAGGTACGTTTCAGATTGTTTGCTGTAGTTGAGTTTGCCGCATTTGTATTTGGATTTTGTCCTTGCTCGTTATCCACTTCACTTTGACAAGATGCAAATCCGAATAGAGTCATTAATGCTATTCCAGTAATCGTTTTTAATTTTTTCATAACGTTCAAATTTAATATATTTTTGTTTGTAGAGGCGCTGTTTTTGACACCTTTCTTTTAGTAAGACAACTACATTCCGTTTTACCCTATTCTATTTTTAAAAAAAAATATAAATTTTTATCAAAAAAATTCATAAATAACTATACAACAGCATTATACGATTTTATATTTTTTTTAAGTAAAAATCAATTCGAATTAACCTGACTGCTTTTTGAAAAAAAAATTACATTTACAATCTACAATAAATGAATCCCTTTTAAATGGACGACCAAAAAAGTACACTTTGCGAAGAAAAACACTTTAGAGACTTTTACTTAAAGCAAGTACAATCAGCAACTAATTTTGCCTATTATAAATGTGGTAATACTGATACTGCTTTAGATTTAGTTCAAGATGCTTTTACTAAAATTTGGGAGAATTGTGCCAAAATTGATTTCAGTAAAGTAAAGACTTATTTATTTACAACGATATCAAATTTATTTCTGAATACCATAAAACACCACAAAGTAGTATTGCAGTATGCGAAAGAAACACCAAATTTAGACACCAATAATCAAAATCCAGAATATTTATTTCAAGAAGAAGAGTTCAAACAAAAACTTACTAAAGCAATTGCATCCTTAAGTGAAGCGCAACGAGAAGTGTTTTTGATGAATCGAATCGATGGCAAAAAGTACCGAGAAATAGCTGAAATACTCGACATTTCTCAAAAAACCGTAGAAAAAAGAATGTCGGCAGCACTGCAACTTTTAAAATCCCAGATAGAAAACCTATAAATAACCATTTTACCGTAGGGTAATTTAAAAGTTAGTTGTCTAATAAACATAGCGATATTAAAATGAAAAACGAAAAAGAAATATTAAAATGGTTAGACGATGCGCTTTCAAGTACAGAAATTGAGGATTTAAAACAATCTGATAGCTTGCAAACACTTGATAAAATTGCTTATTATGCCTCTAAAATGGAAGCTCCACAAGTAGATGCTCAGGAAGCTTTTGCAGCATTTACAGCTAGAAATCAGTCTAAAAAGGAAACAAAAGTCAGAACCCTAAATTTTAAAACAGGGTTTAAAGTAGCTGCAGTTTTAGTGGTTTTATTGACGTCGTCTTATTTTTTGTTTTTTAATAACATTCAGACATTTGAGACCCAAATAGCACAAACAAAAACCTTTAACCTTCCTGATGATTCTGAAGTAATCTTAAATTCTGATTCAAAAATAACTTTTAACGACAAAAAATGGGCTGATCAAAGAGATTTAACTTTAGACGGAGAAGCCTTTTTTAAAGTCAAAAAAGGACAAACTTTTAGTGTGCGAACAGATGCCGGAATTATTACTGTCTTAGGAACACAATTTAATGTAAAAAAACGGAACAAATATTTTGAAGTAAATTGCTATGAAGGCTTAGTTAGCGTGTCCTACAAAAATCAAATCGTTAAATTGCCTCCTGGCAAAACATTCCGAATTATAAATGATGCCATAGAAGGTGTTCAAGACTTAAATGCAAAAAACCCTTCGTGGATTCAAGAAGAATCTAGTTTTGACCGTGTTCCTCTTAATCAGGTTATTGCAGAACTGGAGCGTCAATATGATCTAAAAATTAAAACACGAAATCTGGATACAACTAAATTATTTACAGGTAGTTTTACACATAAAGATCAAAATATAGCCCTTCAGGCGATTACAATTCCGCTTAAATTAAGTTATAAAATGGAAGGCAAAACCGTTATATTTTATAATTATGATGAAAAATAAAGGGCTGATTTTGCTATTACTTTGTTTTGGAAGCTTGTGTTACGGACAAAATTCTCCAAAAAAAATTCCACTAACGGCTCTTATCCTTTCTATAGAGAAACAATTTAATATTAAATTTTCGTATGCTGTAGAAGATGTAGTCGCTGTTTCAATAGAAAAACCTGAAACTACACTCACATTACCTCAGGTTATAGATTATCTTAATGCTAAAACAGTACTGAATTTTAAAGTTTTAGACAAGCGGTACATTACCGTTTCGGTTATCAATAAAACGATAGCTGTTTGCGGGACTGTCTTTGACCAAGAGAATAAGAGGCCACTTTCCGGTGCTTCCGTACTGGTAAAGAATACTTCCAGAAGCACCGTTACAACTGAAAACGGCATCTTTAAATTACAAAACATACCTCTGAATTCAACAATTACGCTCTCGTATTTAGGATATGAAATTAAAGAGATTCCTGCAAAAGAACTGTTTTTATCCGGTACTAATTGTCTGGAAATTACTCTTACAGCAAAAAGCGAAACGCTGAACCAAGTGTTAATTAATGTGTATTTGACCCCTGGTTTGCAAAAGTTTTTAGACGGTAGTACCGTTTTAAACACAAAAAAATTCGGGATTCTTCCTGGACTTATTGAACCTGATATTTTACAATCCATACAAATACTTCCCGGAATTGAAAGTACCAATGAAAGCATTGCAAACATCAATGTTCGTGGTGGTACTAACGATCAGAACCTGGTCATTTGGGATAATATCAAAATGTACCATTCCGGTCATTTCTTCGGATTGATTTCTGCCTATAATCCAAATCTTACCGAAAAAGTGACTGTCAGCAAAAACGGAACGAGTGCGGAGTACAGTGATGGAGTTTCCAGCACCATAAACATGCAAACCAAAGACGTAGTGACGAATAGATTTTCCGGTGGTGCCGGTGTCAATCTCATCAGTGCCGATGCTTTTCTTGCCATTCCGTTAGCTAAGGATCTGGAACTTCACCTCTCAGGACGCCGTTCTATTACGGATCTTTTCAATACACCAACTTATAACAATTATTTTGAAAGAAGTTTTCAGGACAGCGAAATCAATGCCGATAGCTCGGACAAGAATACTAATTCTGATTTTTACTTTTACGATTTTACCGCTAAATTACTTTTTGATTTAAATGATAAACACCAGTTTAGAGCCAATATTATTGGGATCAATAATGCTTTAGCCTACTCTGAGAGCAACGCTATTACGAACAATACCGAAACAAAAGCAAGTACCCTTTCTCAAAATAATATTGGTTACGGAGGAAACTGGAAAGCACAATGGACCTCAAAATGGAGTACCAACCTGATTACTTATTTTTCAAAATACAATATCGACGCCACTGATTATAGGGTAGAAACTGACCAACGACTCACAGAAACCAATGAAGTTCTGGAAACTGGCGTGAAACTAAATACCCATTATAAAGTAAATAAGCACCTAAGCCTTTTATCCGGGTACCAGTTTAATGAAACAGGAATGTTAAACGAAACTACCGTTAGTGCTCCGTCATATAAACGAACTAAAAAAGATGTTTTGTTAAATCATTCCCTATTTTCGGAAGCGGAATACAACAATGCAAACACTTATTTAAGAGTTGGTATGCGTATAAATTATTTTCAAAAATTTGATAAAATATTGATTGAACCAAGAATAAATATCCGACAAAAATTATCAACTGATTTTGCTTTGAAACTGGAAGGGGAATTTAAAAATCAAACTACTGCACAAATAATTGATTTTGAAGATGATTTTCTTGGTGTTGAAAAAAGACGTTGGGTTTTAGTAAACAATCAAGATATCCCAATTGCAACAAGTAAACAAGGCTCTTTTGGAATCGAATTCAATCAAAAAAAATTAAATATTGAGCTTACTGGATTTTATAAATTGGTAAAGGGTATAACGGCTTCTAATCAGGGTTTCTATAATAGTTTTCAGTTTATTAATGCCAACGGCAGCTATACAGCAAAAGGAATTGAGTTTTTAGCCAATAAAACAGCTCGTAAATATAGTGCTTGGTTCAGTTACACCTATAGCATCAATGATTATGAATTTGCTGTTTTTACGCCTTCTATTTTTCCTAATAATGCGGATATAAGACATTCTTTTTCTATTGGGTTTTATTATGATATAATCAAAAATCTAAAAGTATCTGTTGGTGGAGTATGGCGAAACGGGCAACCGTACACAAAACCCATTCCAGGAAATGAAACCATACAAGACGGAAATGCCACAATGGTCAACTACGATTCCCCCAACAATGAAAATTTAGATAATTTCATGCGTTTAGACGCTTCCTTACAGTATAATTTCAACCTGTCTGAATCAATTAAAGCTTCGTTTACAGCCGGTGTAATCAATGCTTCCAATCAGGACAATGTCATCAATCGCTATTACAAAGTCAATCCAAATGATACTAATGATGCCATTCAAGTAGACAATAAGTCACTTGGCTTAACGCCAAATATAAGTTTCAGAGTAAATTTTTAAGGATTATTTTATTACCACCTAAGGTAGATTATATTGCTTTATTTATAATGTGCTGATAGAAAAATTTAATCGAAATTACCATAAAAAACAGTGCATTAAAATGACCGAAAATAATTCAAGAAAACAACAAGCTAAATTACTCCGGATTTTTAGAAAATTACACAGAACAACTGGCGCTTTTTTATTCCTATTTTTCTTTATTGTTTCCGTGACAGGACTATTATTAGGTTGGAAAAAAAATAGTGGCGGACTACTGCAATCAAAATCTTATCAAGGTACTTCGGTGCAATTTAAAGACTGGCTTCCTATTGATAGTTTGCATAAAAATGCTTGCAAAATTGTACATGATTCAATTTCAGCAGATAGTACTTTAGAACTAGAGCGCATTGAAATAAAAAAAGATAAAGGAATGGTGAAATTTATTTTTGCTGAGAATTATTGGGGAATTCAACTAGACGGAGCAACAGGGAAATTATTGCATATTGAAAGACGAAGATCTGATATTATTGAAAAAATACACGATGGATCAATTGTTGACGATTACTTCAAAACGGGTAGTGGTTTCTTCAAATTATTTTACACAACCGCCATGGGATTTGCACTTTTACTGTTTACAATTACAGGATTTTGGCTCTGGTATGGGCCTAAGAGAATGAAACGAAAATCATAAAGTGGTAATTCAAGTAAATAACACTTCATTATTTTCTCTATTATTGCATAAATAATCATAATCATTCCTCTGCAATGTCATCTGCAAAGAAGACTAAAATAAAAGTTTACGCTTTAATTTAGTTCCAAGAACGGATTGAAAAAGCCTGTTTAATAATTCAAACAGGCTATTTGTCAGTATTTATTTTAGATTTCTAAGATATTCCAGCCACTGCTTTTATTTCATCAATAATTCGAAGTGCCAAAGCATCTGCTTTCTCTTGTGAAGCAGCTTCGGTATAAATACGAATTATAGGCTCCGTATTCGATTTTCTTAGGTGAACCCAATTTTCAGCAAAGTCAATTTTTACACCGTCAATGGTTGTACTATCTTCGTTTTTGTATTTTTCCGTCATGGCAACAAGAATCGCATCTACATCAATTTGTGGCGTCAATTCGATTTTGTTTTTGCTCATATAATATTCCGGATACGAAGCACGCAAAGCCGAAACTGTCATTTTTTTGTTAGCCAAATGCGTTAAAAACAGCGCTACTCCCACTAAACTATCACGACCGTAATGCAGTTCCGGATAAATGATTCCGCCATTTCCTTCACCACCTATTACAGCATTATTCTTTTTCATCAACTCGACTACATTTACCTCACCCACCGCACTGGCTTCATAGCTTCCGTTATGCAAATTAGTTACATCACGCAACGCACGGGAAGACGACATATTCGAAACCGTATTCCCTGGTGTTTTACTCAATACATAATCGGCGCAAGCCACCAAAGTATATTCTTCACCAAACATCTCTCCGTCTTCACAAATGAAAGCCAAACGATCCACATCAGGATCTACCACGATTCCTAAATCTGCTTTTTCTTTGACAACCAATTCTGATATATCAGTCAAATGCTCTTTCAACGGTTCGGGATTATGAGGAAAATGACCATTTGGTTCACAGTATAATTCGACTACTTCAACGCCCATTAATTCCAATAATCTTGGAATAATAATTCCTCCAGAAGAATTTACACCATCCACAACCACTTTAAATTTAGCTGCTTTTACTGCATCAACATCTACCAAAGGTAAATTCAACACTTCATCAATATGAATATCCATGTAGGCGTCGTTAATCATAATTTCTCCCAAATTATCCACATCTGAGAAATCGAAAGCTTCCGCTTCAGCAATTTCAAGAATTTTCAAGCCTTCTTCTCCATTCAGGAATTCTCCTTTTTCATTCAATAATTTCAAGGCATTCCATTGTTTTGGATTGTGAGAAGCGGTAAGGATAATGCCACCTTCAGCTTTTTCTAACGGAACAGCAACTTCAACCGTTGGCGTTGTTGATAGACCTAAATCAATCACGTCAATTCCTAAACCAATTAAAGTATTTACCACCAAATTGTGAATCATTGGTCCCGAAATACGGGCGTCACGACCTACAACAACAGTGATTTTTTCCTTCCCTATATATTTTTTTAACCAAGTTCCGTACGCCGCGGCAAATTTAACCGCATCAACAGGTGTCAGGTTATCTCCTACTTTACCTCCTATTGTCCCACGTATTCCCGATATTGATTTTATTAAAGTCATTGATTAATTATTTTAAATTTTGAATTATAAATTTTAAATTGCTCACAAATATAATAATTGACGCTTTATAAAAGTCATTTAGAATTCAAAATTAACCATTTAAATTCCTAAATTAGGCGAATGAATTTTCTAGCACACATCTATCTTTCCGGTGATAATGATTTAATCAAAATTGGCAATTTCATGGCCGATGGAATTCGGGGAAAACATTTTGAAAGCTTTCCTTTAGAAATTCAAAAAGGAATTGTTCTGCATCGTGCCATTGACACTTTTACTGATGCACATCTTGTTTTTAGAAAAAGTACCAAACGCCTGCATGAGCATTATCATCATTATGCAGGTGTAATTGTTGATGTTTTTTACGACCATTTTTTGGCTAAAAACTGGACGAAGTATTCCGATGAAAAACTAGAGGACTTTGTGATACGATTTTACCAATCCTTGTATTATAATTATGAGATGTTGTCAGAACGAACCAAAGGACTAATGCCTACCATGATGAAAGAAAATTGGCTGGTGAGTTATCAAACGGTTGAAGGAATTGAGCATATTTTGACTCAAATGGACCATCGCACCAAAAATGAATCTAAAATGCGGTTTGCTACCAATGAGCTTTCAGAATTTTATTCGGAATTTGAAAAGGAGTTCACGGAATTCTTTGAAGAATTGAACGCTTTTGCAAAACAAAAAAGAATTGATTAATGATTTTTTTTACCACATAGAAACATAAGTTTGTTTTTTGTAGAGACAGATTAGAAAATAATTTTCAAACATAAGTAATAACCATGGTATAATGTCGTATTTTAAAATCAGGATAAAATCATGTAACAATCTAATTTAAAGTTATTTTACTTAAAGTTAATTCTTTTGACTTTACGACTTTTAAACTTTCGACTTACTTAGTAGTATTACAAAGACAATATTATATTTAAATCAACAACGCTTTAAGAAGATTAATAATTCGAAAGGACTAAAAGGATGATTACACAAAAATATCTAAATGAATTAAGCTTTCAAATTATTGGGGCAGCAATAGAAGTTCATAAAATCATGGGTAGAGGTTTATTAGAAAGCGTCTATCACCAATGTATGAAAGAGGAATTACGGGTGCGGAATATTAATTTTATTTCAGAGCTTAAAATACCTGTCATTTACAAAGGCAAAATCATGGAATCTGATTTTAGATGTGATTTGCTAGTTGAAAACTTAATTGTTATTGAGTTTAAAGCCGTCTCAGAAATACATCCTGCTTTTGAAGCAAAACTTTTGAATCATATGAAATTATTAAAATCACCAAAAGGTGTTTTGATAAATTTTAATTGTTATAATATTTTCAAAGAGGGGCAAAAGACTTTCGTTAATGAATTTTATAAAATTTTACCAACAGAGTAACTAAATCCGTCTATGAAATCTATTTTTAAGCGAAGTTTTTTTACACACAAACTAAAATTCTATGTCTCTATGTGGTCAAACCATTTAAAGTATTACAATATAAAACAACCAAAACAATACACCTAAAACCAAAATATATTATACAATGAAAAAAATACTATTCCTACTTGCCTTTGCCGTTTTAGGTTGCAAATCAAATGAAAAAACAGTCGAACCAACAGGTTTAGTGACTTCTAAAGCGATGGTCGTTTCCGCTCGTGAAGAAGCGTCGCAAATTGGAGTTGAAATCATGAAAAAAGGCGGTAATGCTTTTGATGCTATGGTTGCCATGGAACTGGCTTTGGCGGTTTCACATCCTCAGGCGGGAAATATTGGTGGTGGCGGTTTCATGGTTTTCAGAAAAGCCAATGGTGAAACAGGCGCTATCGATTACAGAGAAAAAGCACCTTTGGCAGCATCTAAAGATATGTTTCTAGACAAAAAAGGAAATGTAATTGAAGGAAAAAGTACTGCGACTGCTTTGGCATCTGGAATTCCGGGTACCATTGCAGGAATATTTGAAGTACACAAAAAATATGGCTCTTTACCCATCAGTGAAATTCTCAAACCTGTAATTGCTTTGGCAGAAAGAGGTGTTATTGTCACTAAATTTCAAGCCGAAAGTTTAGCGTATCACAGAGCCTCCTTTATAAAAAGTAATGGTAAGAACAGTTTGTTTTCTAAAGTATATAAAGAAAATGATACTATAAAATACATCGCTTTGGCAGCAACATTAAAACGAATTGCTAAAAACGGACGAGATGAATTTTACAAAGGAGAAACTGCTCAAAAGTTAGTTGCTTTTCTTGCTGAAAAAGGTGGAAATACCACCATTGAAGATTTTAATAGTTATAAAGCCAAGTGGCGAACTCCAATTACTTTTCAATATAAAAATTTAAAAATCACCTCGATGTCGCCTCCCAGCAGTGGTGGAATTTGTTTGAATCAAATCATGAAAATGATTGAGCCCTTCAACCTCTCGCAAATGGGACACAACAGCCTAAAAACGATTCAAGTCATTACTGAAGCAGAACGAAGAGCCTATGCGGACAGGAATTATTTCTTGGGTGATCCTGATTTTGTAAAACTTCCGGTAAAAGAATTAGTAAGTCCATCCTATTTAGAAAAAAGAATGGCTGATTTTTCATTTGATAAAGCTTCTAAATCTTCGGATATTGCCCACGGAGCAATCAAGGGATATGAAAGCAACCAAACCACACATTACTCTATTGTTGATGCCGCTGGGAATGCAGTTTCAGCAACAACTACTTTAAATGATAACTATGGTTCTAAAATATATTGTGACGAATTGGGTTTCTTTTTGAATAATCAAATGGATGATTTCAGTGCCAAACCGGGTGTTCCCAACTTATACGGACTCACTGGAAGTGAAGCCAACAGTATTGCTCCCGGAAAAAGAATGTTAAGTTCCATGACACCCACGATTGTCGAAAAAAACGGTACGCTTTTTATGGTTGTAGGTACGCCGGGAGGATCCACCATTATCACATCGGTGTTACAAACGATATTAAATGTGTATGAATTTGATATGAGCATGCAAGAAGCGGTAAACGCCCCACGTTTTCACCATCAATGGTTACCCGATGAAATTACTTTTGAACCCAATTCATTCGATACAGAATTATTGAATAATCTGAAGAAAAAAAGCTATTTAATCAATGAAAAAAACAAAGAAATCATTGGTGAAGTTGATGCAATTTTGGTTTTGCCAAATGGAAAATTAGAAGGTGGCGCAGACAAAAGAGGTGATAATAAAGCCGTTGGTTTTTAAATTTATACATTCAAATGAAAAAAATTAGTATTCTACTATGTATGCTTTCTATTGGGTGTAAAACCCAAAATATAATGGTTCAGCCCACAGGATTGGTTGCTGATAAAGCAATGGTCGTTTCGGCACGGGTAGAAGCGTCCAAAATTGGAGTTGAAATCATGCGAAAAGGGGGTAATGCTTTTGATGCGATGGTGGCAACCGAATTGGCTTTGGCAGTAGCCTACCCTTTTGCAGGAAATCTTGGCGGTGGCGGTTTTATGGTGTACCGAAAAGCGAACGGTGAAATTGGTTCGTTAGATTACCGTGAAAAAGCGCCGATAGCAGCCACGAAAAACATGTTTCTGGACGAAAAAGGAAATGTCATAAAAGGAAAAAGTACTGAGTCTCCGCTGGCTATTGGAGTTCCCGGAACAATTGCCGGTGTTTTTGCAGTTCATGAAAAACTAGGTTCATTACCGATTGCAGACATCCTGAAACCTGTAATTGCATTAGCCGAAAAAGGGGTTATTGTTACCAAAAAACAAGAAGACCGACTAGCTGCTTATCGAGATAGAATTATAAAAGTAAATGGGAACAAAACGTTATTTGCAACTGCTTTCAAAGAAAATGATGTAATACAATATCCTGCGCTGGCAGCTACGTTGAAAAGGATTTCAAAAAATGGCAGAGCTGAATTTTACAAAGGGAAAACTGCTGAAATATTAGTGAAATACCTTCAAGAAAAAGGAGCTATCATCACCTTAGAAGATCTGGCTCAATACGAAGCCAAATGGAGGACGCCACTCACTTTTGATTACAAGGATTTAAAGATAATCTCGATGCCTCCACCCAGCAGTGGCGGAATATGTCTCGCTGAAATATTCAAAATGATAGCGCCTTTCGACCTGGCTAAAATGGGACATAACTCAACCGAAGCCATTCAAGTTATTGTTGAAGCCGAAAGAAGGGCTTACGCAGACAGAAGTTATTATCTGGGCGATCCTGATTTTGTAAAAATTCCTTTAAAAGCCTTAATGGCAGATGTATATTTGAAACAAAGAATGTCGAATTTTAGTTTTGAAAAAGCCACCTTATCATCGGATATAAAAGAAGGAAAAGTAAATTATAATGAGAGTACAGAAACTACTCATTATTCTATTGTAGATCAGTTTGGGAATGCTGTTTCGGCAACAACAACATTAAACGACGGTTACGGGTCTAAATACTATTGTGATGAATTGGGATTTTTCCTCAACAACGAAATGGATGATTTCAGTGCCAAACCAGGTGTGCCTAATATGTTTGGATTGGTAGGAAATGAAGCTAATAGTATTGCGCCACAAAAACGAATGCTGAGTTCCATGACGCCAACAATTGTGGAGAGAAACGGCAAATTATTCATGGTTGTGGGTTCTCCCGGAGGCTCGACAATTATTACATCCGTATTGCAAACGATTTTAAATGTTTCTGAGTATAATTTCAGCATGCAACAAGCAGTAAACGCACCTCGTTTTCATCATCAATGGTTACCGGATTTAATCACTTTTGAGCCTAATACTTTCGATGCTAAAACTTTTGAAACCTTAAAGTCCCGAGGATACATCATCAATGAAAAAACAACACCTGTAATAGGAAAAGTAGATGCGATTTTGGTTTTACCAACTAAAAAATTAGAGGGTGGTGCTGATTTTAGAGGTGACGATACAGCGGTTGGATTTTAGTCCGTCGATTGTGCTCGGAATGATGACAAATTTACTTTTTTATGAAATTTACACACGCCTTAGAAAACGCTTTTACACAAAATAGATCCAAAAGCTGTGCAGCAGTTTGTCGCAAATTGTAATTTAAACCCCTTAAGCACAAAAGAAGCTTTAAAAAACATTTGTTAGGATTAAAATAATAGTAGTTTTGCATCCCCTTTAAAAAAAATATAATGTTCAAAAAGTTGATCACCAAATTAGAAGTAATAATTGCCATAGCACAGTCTTTATTGACTCCAAAACAGTTTATATTTTTATCTGCTGTTTTAGTTGGTATCTCTTCTGCATTTGCCGTGATCGTTTTAAAAACTTTTGCTCATTGGGTTTTTTCTTTTGCCACGTATGTCAGTGGAATATTAAAATTAGGTTTTCTTAATAGTATCTTGCCTATAATTGGTATTCTGCTTACTGTTTTTGTAGTCAAAAGAGTTTTGGGAGGAACCATACAAAAAGGAACTTCGCAAATTTTATATGCTGTTGCCAAAAAAGCAAGTATTATTCCAAAAAAACAAATGTATTCCCAAATTGTTACTAGCTCACTAACAGTTGGATTAGGAGGGTCTGCAGGTCTGGAGAGCCCTATTGTTATTACAGGAGCTGCTTTTGGGTCTAATTATGCCCAAAAATATAAACTGAGTTATAAAGACCGAACGCTTCTAATCGGTTGTGGTGTTGCCGCAGGTATTGCCGCTGCTTTTAATGCGCCAATTGCGGGTGTATTATTTGCTATTGAAGTGTTATTAGTTGATGTGAGTATTGCGGCATTTACACCCATTATGATTGCAGCGGCAACAGGCGCATTAGTATCCGTTATTGCCTTGGACGAAGCCATCTTACTGTCCTTTAAGCAACAGCAAAGTTTTGATTATCACAACCTTTTTTTTTACGTACTTTTAGGCTTGTTTACCGGGTTTGTTTCCGTTTATTATTCCCGTAACTTTCAAAGGGTAGAACATTTTTTTGCCAGACTTAAATTATCGCCTTATAAAAAAGCCTTATTTGGTTCTTCTATTTTGGCCATTCTTATTTTTATTTTTCCAACACTTTTTGGAGAAGGATATGAAAGTATCAAAACATTATCCGAAAATGATCCCGGAAAATTATTGGAGAACACTTTATTCAGTAGTTTTAGAAATAATAGTTGGGCGCTTTTATTGTTTGTAGGTTGCACCATGATGATGAAGGTTTTTGCTACAGGAATAACCTTGAGTAGTGGTGGTAATGGAGGTAATTTTGCACCTTCCCTATTTCTGGGGTCTTATGTTGGTTTTTTCTTTGCTAAATTTTTAAATTTAACCGGATTAACGAAACTTCCTATCAGCAATTTCACTTTGGTTGGCATGGCCGGAATATTGAGTGGCTTGTTTCATGCGCCATTGACTGCGATTTTCTTAATTGCTGAAATTACAGGAGGTTATAATTTAATGATTCCACTTATGATTGTTTCTTCTATCAGTTTTGCTATTTCAAAGCGTTTTGAAAAACATTCTATGGATGTAAAAAATCTTATTCAAAAAGGACATGCATTTACCAGCAATAAAGACACTAATGTTCTTTCCACATTAGAAACAAATTCTATTATTCAAACGGATTTTTTAACGGTCACGCCAAATGAAAATTTAGAAAAATTAGTAGATTTGATATCACATTCTAATCAAGTAATTTTTGCTGTAGTAGATCCAGAAAATCAACTTCTAGGAATGGTTCATTTTAATACTATTCGGGAAATAATATTCAATACCTATAGAGTTAAATATACTTTGGTCAAAGATATTATGATAAAACCTTTGGAAACAGTCACTCCGGATGACAGTATGGAAACCGTCATGAATAAATTTGAAAAATCTAAAGTAGCCTTTTTGCCAGTACTCAAAAACGACAAATATTATGGTTTTATTTCTAAATCTATTGCGCTTGAGGCCTACAGAACTAAACTAAAATCGATGACGATAGAATAATTTCGTAATTACTTTTAACACAAACTTCTAAAGTGTTCTATCGAAAGAATAAATCAAAATAGTAACTTTGTTTCCGAAAAATTCGGAATCTGCGAAAAATTATGTTAGACAAAGACAATACCATCGAAGTTCAAGGCGCTCGCGTTCACAACTTAAAAAATATAGATGTTTCTATTCCTCGGGAAAAACTGGTTGTAATTACCGGTCTCTCAGGTTCTGGAAAATCCTCCTTAGCTTTTGATACTATTTATGCCGAAGGGCAACGCCGTTATGTAGAAACTTTTTCGGCTTATGCACGCCAGTTTCTTGGTGGCTTGGAACGTCCCGATGTGGATAAAATTGACGGACTTTCTCCTGTAATTGCTATTGAACAAAAAACGACCAGTAAAAGTCCGCGTTCCACCGTGGGAACTATCACTGAAATTTATGATTTCCTACGTTTGCTTTATGCTCGTGCAGCTGATGCATACAGTTACAACACCGGCGAGAAAATGGTTTCCTATTCTGATGAGCAAATCAAAGATTTGATTATTCAAGATTTTACCGGAAAGCGAATCAATATTTTAGCGCCAGTTATTCGGTCTCGCAAAGGACATTATGCGGAGCTTTTTCAACAAATTGCCAAGCAAGGTTTTCTTAAAGTTCGCGTAAACGGCGATGTATTGGATATTACTTTGGGAATGAAATTAGACCGTTATAAAACACACGACATCGAAATTGTTGTGGATCGAATGGTGATTGAAGCCACCCCAGATAACGAGAAACGTTTGTCGGAAAGCATCAATACAGCCATGCATCATGGGGAGAACGTCTTGATGGTTTTGGATCAAGATTCCAATGAAGTACGATTTTTTAGCCGGAATTTGATGTGTCCTACTACTGGAATTTCCTATCAGAATCCCGAACCCAATTTATTTTCTTTCAATTCCCCAAAAGGCGCTTGTGATCATTGCAATGGCTTAGGAACAGTCAATGAAATTAACCAAAAAAAGATTATTCCAAATCCAAAATTATCCATAAAAAATGGCGGTTTTTCGCCTTTGGGAGAATATAAATCTTCGTGGATTTTTAAGCAACTTGAAATCATAGGCGAAAAATATAGTTTCAAATTGACGGATGCCATAGAAACCATTCCGCAGGAAGCGATGGAAATGATTTTGAATGGCGGCAAAGAAAAATTCACCATCAACTCAAAAGATTTAGGCGTTGCCCGAGAATACAAAATTGATTTTGAAGGGATTTCACATTTCATAAAAAACCAACATGATGAAAGCGGCTCTACATCAATCAAGCGCTGGGCAAAGGAATTTATGGACGAAATAAAATGTCCGGTTTGTGACGGTTCCCGTTTGAAAAAAGAAGCGATGTTCTTTAAAATCAATGAAAAGAATAGTACCGAATTGTGCGATATGGATATTTCGGATCTAACGGTTTGGTTTAATGACTTAGAAAATCATTTATCCGACAAACAAAAACGCATCGCTACCGAAGTCATCAAAGAGATTAAGGATCGACTGAACTTCTTAATGAATGTAGGCTTGGATTATTTGGCTTTAAGCCGAAGCTCTAAATCACTTTCGGGTGGTGAAGCACAACGCATTCGATTAGCGACTCAAATTGGTTCGCAACTTGTAGGTGTTTTATATATCTTGGATGAGCCAAGTATTGGTTTACACCAAAGAGATAATGACAAATTGATTCATTCCCTGGAACAATTACGCGATATTGGAAACTCTGTAATTGTGGTAGAACACGATAAAGATATGATTGAACGTGCAGATTATGTAATTGATATTGGACCAAAAGCAGGAAAATACGGAGGACAAATCATTAGCATTGGAACTCCTGCAGAAACAATGGCCTCAAATACCATTACGGCACAATATCTCAATGGGAAGATGAAAATTGAGGTTCCAGCAAAACGTCGGGAGGGAAATGGGAAATTCCTAAAACTGACCGGAGCAACCGGAAATAACTTGAAAAATGTTTCGATAGAATTGCCTTTGGGCAAAATGATTTGCGTGACTGGAGTTTCCGGAAGTGGTAAATCTACGTTAATTAATGAAACGCTCTACCCTATTTTGAACGCGTATTATTTTAATGGTGTCAAAAAACCAAAACCGTATAAAAAAATTGAAGGACTGGAACATATTGATAAAGTGATTGATATTGACCAAAGTCCGATTGGCAGAACGCCACGCTCTAATCCTGCAACTTATACCGAAGTTTTTACCGAAATCAGAAATCTGTTTACGATGACTTCTGAAAGTCTGATTCGGGGATATAAAGCCGGACGTTTTAGTTTTAATGTCAAAGGCGGACGTTGTGAAACCTGCCAAGGTTCTGGAGTGCGAACGATTGAAATGAATTTTTTACCTGATGTATATGTAGAATGTGAAACCTGCCAAGGAAAGCGTTTTAACAGAGAAACTTTGGAGATTCGATACAAAGGAAAATCCATTTCGGATGTGTTGAATATGACAGTAGATGAAGCGGTTCCGTTCTTTGAAATGATTCCGAAGATTTATAGAAAAGTAAAAACCATTCAGGATGTTGGATTAGGATATATTACCCTTGGACAACAAAGCACTACACTCTCCGGCGGGGAGGCACAGCGCATTAAGCTGGCGGGAGAATTATCTAAAAAAGATACTGGGAACACGTTTTATATTCTGGATGAACCCACAACTGGTTTGCATTTTGAAGACATTCGAGTGTTGATGGAAGTGATCAATAAACTGGTTGACAAAGGAAATACGATTTTGATTATCGAACACAATATGGACGTGATTAAACTTGCGGATTACATCATCGACATTGGCCCTGAAGGCGGAAAAGGCGGCGGACAACTCATTGCCAAAGGAACTCCGGAAGAAATTATTAAAAATAAGAAAAGCTATACAGCGCAATTCTTGAAAAAAGAATTACTTTAGTATACATAAAAAATAAAAAAATAATTTTTGGAAATTATGAATTTAAAAGAAGCGTTCAGTAGTGTCGAAAACTATTTTTCACCTAAAATAATTGGTGAAGTTAATGATCAATTTATTAAAGTGGCAAAAATCAAAGGCCAAGATTTACCATGGCATAATCATGAAAATGAAGATGAATTATTTTACATTGTAGAAGGAGAACTTTTAATGGAAATTGAAAACGAACCTAAATTCACTATGAAAAAAGGAGATTTATTTGTGGTAAAAAAAGGTATAAACCACAGAGTTTCGTCAACTGACGACTGTTTAATAATGCTGATAGAATCAAAAACTACTGAACATACTGGTAAAGTTATATCTAAAATAACAAAATCCATTGAAGAGCAAACGTATTAAATTTGCTTAGCCCTGATAGCAATGAAAATCCTTTATTGTTTTTCTTTAAAACAATAAAGATTGAAATGGATAGCAGGAAATAGCTCCAAAAAAAAGAGAAATTAAAATATATTTTTGAAAATGAGATTAGAAGATTTTGATAACGACGAAGATAGAGTAATCCAAGACCGACTGAAAAGAAAGACTTGGAACGAAATTAGGACCAATGATAGTTGGGCGATTTTTAAAATCATGGCCGAATTTGTTAATGGTTATGAGAGCATGGGACGCATAGGTCCGTGCGTAACCATTTTTGGTTCTGCCAGAACAAAGCCTGAAGACCCCTACTATTTGCTTGCTGAAAAGATTGCCTATAAAATCAGTAAGGCCGGTTATGGTGTAATCACTGGCGGTGGTCCAGGAATTATGGAGGCAGGAAACAAAGGTGCACATTTGGGTGGTGGAACATCAGTAGGATTGAATATTGAACTGCCTTTTGAGCAACATTTCAACCCATATATTGACAGTGATAAAAACCTTAATTTTGATTATTTCTTTGTTCGCAAAGTGATGTTTGTCAAATATTCTCAAGGTTTTGTAGTGATGCCGGGAGGTTTTGGAACGATGGATGAATTATTTGAAGCGATGACTTTAATACAAACCAAAAAAATTGCTCGATTCCCAATTATACTTGTTGGTTCCAGCTTTTGGGCAGGATTAATTGAATGGATAAAAACGGTTTTAGTGGAAAAAGAAGGTACAGTTCATGCCGAAGATTTGAATTTATTTAAAATTGTAGATACAGAAGATGAAGTGGTTGACGTCCTGAATGCCTTTTACAAGAAATACGATTTATCTCCAAATTTTTAAACAAAAAAAGAAGTTGCTTCAAAACAGCTTCTTTTTTTTGTTTTATTTTAAGATCCCTAGTAAGAATACTATCTAATTATAAGTACATTTATTTTTTTAATAAATCAATATCTGAATTTGAAATCATACCTTAAAATATTCTGTTACATTCTTTTTTTATTAGCTACATTGAATCAATATGCACAGCAGCACTCTACCATCTCTGTAGTGTTAAATACTGAAAAAAAGACATTGGATATTAAGCAGGAAATCATTTTTAATAATCAGTCCGATGATACGTTGACATCTATTGTTTTGAATGACTGGAATCATGCCTTTTCCAATAAAAATACGCCTTTAGCCAAACGATTTTCGGATGAATTTTATAGAGGATTTCATTTAGCCAAAGAAGAAGAGCGTGGTAGCACAATAAATTTAATTATTACAGATGCCACTCAGCAGTTTTTGTCTTGGCAAAGGACAGAGAAAAATCCTGATTATGTAGTTGTCCAATTAAAAAATCCGCTACTTCCAAACCAGAAAATCAATTTAAATCTCTCGTACATTACTAAAATCCCCAGCGAAAAATTTACAAAATTTGGTTACCACAACAATGGAACTGTAAACCTTAAAAACTGGTACCTTACTCCTGCGCGTTATGAAAACCATGCTTTTATCAAAAATAGTAATAATAATCTGGATGATATTGTCAATGCTATTTCTAACTTTGAAATTGATCTTAAAATACCCACTACTTTAGAAGCAACATCCGATTTAAACAGTGAGAAAACAACTGATAATAATGGCTTTTCAAACTACAAATTGTGGGGGAATAACAGAACTGATTTCAGTCTGATCATTGAGCCTAAATTGAATTTTGAGAGTTACAAAAACAGTTCAGTTGAAGTACTGACGGATATGAAAAGCAACAAATTAGACAACATTCAAAAAGCAATTGCAATTGACCGAATTGTGAATTTTGCAAGTGATTTGATTGGGAAATATCCTTACGAAAGAATTGTAGTTTCCCAAACGGATTATGAAAAAAATCCGTTTTATGGATTGAATCAGCTTCCCTCATTTATAAGTCCTTTTTCTGATGAATTTATTTTCGAAATTAAATTTCTAAAAGCCTATTTAAATGAATATTTAAAAAAGAGTTTACATCTGGATCCTAGAAAAGACAATTGGATTTATGATGGTATTCAAGTTTATGCGATGATGAAATATATGGATGAAAATCATCCCAAAGCTAAAATGATGGGCAGTGCATCAAACATCCGATTGCTAAAAAGTTTCAATCTGACCAATATTGACTTTAATGGACAATACAGTTATTTCTATATGTTGATGGCTCGCAAAAATCTGGATCAGCCATTAGGCGATCCAAAGAACACTTTAATAAAATTCAATGAACAAATTGCCAGTAAATACCGTGCGGGATTAAGCATTCGGTTTCTGGATGATTATTTGTTAAATGATGCTGTAAAGACCAGTATTCAACAATTTTATAAAAAAAATCAGTTGGAACAAGTATCAAGATCCGATTTTGAAATTTTATTAAAATCAAATACAACTAAAGATATCAGTTGGTTTTTTAATACAATCATTAATTCAAGAGACATCATTGATTATAAATTTTCAAGCGTCTTAAAAACCCAAGACAGTATCACTTTTTCAATTAAAAACAGAACTGGAACTCTTATTCCCATTCCAGTTTATGGTACTAAAAAAGGTCAAATTGTTTTTAAGCAATGGCTGGATATTAATGAAACCGATACTACTTTCACGATACCCAGAAATAATGCTGACAAAATTATTTTAAATCTAAAAAATGAAGTTCCAGAATATAACTTAAGAAATAACTGGAAGAAATTAGAAGGTTTTTTCCCTAATAATCGTCCTGTAAAGTTTGTTTTCATGAAAGACTTAGAGGATCCTTATTACAATCAAGTACTGTATGTTCCGTCAATATATTACAATTTATACGATGGTTTAACTCCCGGCATCAGATTGCATAACAAAACCATTCTGGAAAAGCCTTTTGTTTTTGATGTCAATCCATCTTATTCTACTAAATCAAATAACGTATCTGGTTCAGCATTTTTTGTGGTCAACCAAAATTTTAGAAACACAACGCTGTATAATGCCCGATATTCAGTAAGTGGATCCTATTTTCATTATGCACAGGATGCAGCGTATCTTAGACTAAATCCAACGGTGCAATTGCGTATCCGAGAGCCCAACTTCAGAGACAATAGGAAACAGCTTTTCTTATTCCGACAAGTAATTGTCAATAAAGAAAAAAGCATCCTGGTACTTGACAACTCCCCCGAAAATTATTCTGTTTTTGATGCGAGATATATTAATACCAAAACAGAAGTTACCAACCATTTTAATTTTACTACGGATCTACAAATTTCTGGTAAATTCGGAAAAATTACAGGTGAAATTGAATACCGAAAACTCTTTGAAAACAACCGGCAAATTAATTTACGGTTGTATGCGGGAAGTTTTTTGTATAATAAAACGCAATCCGATTTTTTCAGCTTCGCATTAGACCGGCCAACGGATTACCTTTTTGATTACAATTATTTTGGAAGGTCTGAAAGTACAGGGATTTTTAGTCAACAATATGTATTAGCCGAAGGCGGTTTTAAATCAAAAATTGCTACGCCTTATGCCAATCGATGGCTTACCAGCTTTAATGCCAGTTATAGTATCTGGAACTGGATTGAAGTATATGGTGACATTGGTTTAATCAAAAATAAAAATGTAAAAGAAAGATTTGTCTATGACAGTGGTATACGCCTAAATTTAGTCACAGACTATTTTGAATTGTATTTTCCGGTCTATTCTACTAATGGATGGGAAATTGCCCAAAACAATTACAATGAAAAAATACGCTTCATCGTAACTTTTTCACCTAAAACATTAATCAATCTTTTTAATCGAAAATGGTTCTAATCCAATAAGATTCTTATTAATTATTAAACTATTCTTAGTGAATTGATTTTAAAATTACATATACTAAAAAAATAAGATGCTTTTTATTAGAATAAATTACAATAATTTAATTATATTTATTTCAATGAATTATGAATCTAGCTACTTTTTAAGTAAATTTGCACCTCAAAGTTATACTTTTCAATTATGATAAAAGAAAAAACCAATACTACATTGACATTTGAAGATTTCAAAATCGAAGTATTAAATGACTATAAAATAGCCATATTAAGCAGAGAATGCAGTCTTTTAGGACGTAAGGAAGTATTAACTGGAAAAGCTAAATTTGGGATTTTTGGAGATGGAAAAGAAGTACCACAACTGGCAATGGCGAAAGCATTCCAAAATGGAGATTTCCGTTCTGGCTACTATCGGGATCAAACGTTTATGATGGCTATTGGTGAACTTAGTATCCAACAATTTTTTGCCGGATTATATGGTCATAATGATATCGAACAAGAACCAATGTCAGCAGGAAGGCAAATGGGCGGTCACTTTGCTACCCATAGTCTAAATGAAGATGGAAGTTGGAAAAACTTAACAAAACAAAAAAACTCTAGCGCTGACATTTCCCCAACTGCCGGACAAATGCCACGTTTATTAGGACTGGCTCAAGCATCAAAAATTTACAGACAAGTCTCCGGAATACCAAATGCAGCTAATTTTTCTAATCAAGGAAATGAGATTGCCTGGGGCACCATAGGAAACGCAAGTACTTCAGAAGGCTTATTTTTTGAAACTATCAATGCAGCGGGTGTTTTACAAGTACCAATGGTAATGAGTATTTGGGATGATGAATATGGGATTTCTGTTCATGCAAGACATCAAACCACAAAAGAAAATATTTCTGAAATTTTAAAAGGATACCAAAAAGACAAAAACACAAATGGCTTTGAAATTTTAAGAGTAAAAGGGTGGGATTATGCAGACCTGATTGCCACGTATGAAAAAGCTGCCACTATAGCCCGAGAAAATCATACTCCTGTTTTGATACACGTAAATGAATTGACACAACCGCAAGGACATTCCAGTTCTGGTTCTCATGAGCGCTACAAAAATACGGACCGATTGGCCTGGGAAAAAGACTATGATTGCATCCGTCAAATGAGATTATGGATGATTGCTATCAATATTGCTTCTCCTGAAGAAATTGAAGCCATTGATACACAAGCCAAAAAAGATGTTTTAGAAGGCAAGAAAGCGGCCTGGAATGCATTTTTAGAACCCATAATTGAAGAGCAAAAAGAAATAGTCGCTCTATTACAAAAAATAGCCGAAAGCAGCAAAAACAAAGAAGCGATATTAAAACATATCGTTGATTTAAGCAGTATCAAATCTCCTTTGAAAAAGGAAATTCTGGTGACAGCCCGAAAAGTATTGCGTTTAATCCTAAATGAAAATAGCAAAACTGAACTGTCACTTTGGATAAAAACCTACACTGCTAAAACACAAAAGAATTTTAGCAGCAACTTATTTTCGGAAACGGATTTAAATGTGTTCTCTGTCAAAAAAGTTCTGCCTATTTATGCTGAAGATGCCAAGGAAGATACAGATGGACGTATGATTTTGCGGGATAATTTTGATGCAATTTTTACTAAATATCCTGAAACATTAATTTTTGGTGAGGATGCTGGAGCTATTGGTGATGTCAATCAAGGTTTAGAAGGAATGCAAGAAAAATACGGAGAACTCCGCGTTGCCGATGTAGGAATTCGTGAAGCAACCATTTTAGGTCAAGGGATTGGAATGGCTTTAAGAGGTCTTCGCCCTATTGCCGAAATTCAATATTTAGATTATTTATTGTATGCAATTCAAATCATGAGTGATGATTTAGCTACGTTGCGCTATAGAACCGTAGGAAAACAAAAAGCACCATTAATTATCCGTACTCGTGGTCATCGTTTAGAAGGCATCTGGCATTCTGGTTCTCCTATGGGAATGATTATAAATGCCATTAGAGGAATTCACGTTTTAGTTCCTAGAAACATGACTCAAGCAGCCGGTTTTTATAATAGTTTATTAGAATGTGACGAACCTGCTTTAGTCATTGAGTGCCTGAACGGTTATCGATTGAAAGAAAAAATGCCTTTAAACTATGGCGAATTTAAAACACCAATTGGAGTAGTTGAAACCTTAAAACAAGGAACAGACATTACACTCGTTTCCTATGGTTCTACTTTGCGATTAGTACAGCAAGCTGCCAAGGAACTCCTTGAAATAGGTATAGATTGCGAGATTATCGACCTACAATCTTTGCTTCCGTTTGACATTAATCAAGATGTTGTAAAAAGTATTGCTAAAACAAATCGTCTTTTAGTAATTGATGAGGATGTTCCTGGTGGTGCTTCAGCTTATGTTTTACAACAAATTATTGAGCATCAAGATGGTTATAATTATTTAGACAGCAAGCCTCAAACGCTAACAGCAAAAGCACATCGACCTGCTTACGGAACAGATGGTGATTATTTCTCTAAACCTTCAATAGAAGATATTTTTGAAAAAGTGTATGGTATGATGAATGAAGTAAATCCATCAAAATATCCAAATTTATACTAAGATCCAATTCATAAATTAGAATCCCAATTGGAAACGATTGGGATTTTTTTTGATAGAAAAAATACATAAACTCATTTCTAAACAGTCATTAGATAATCCATTATTAGATTGTATATCCCATTTAACGGATGAGCATGAAAAGTTGATGACGTTTTAAAAGAAAAATTCAGCTGCTAAACTCGGTACCTATTTATAAATAATTCTTAAAATTAGGAGTTAAAAATTATACTTGTACACTCAAATTAAAAGGTTCTATCTGCTAATTAAAAGTTATAAAGCGGGCGTAAAATTTTTATACAGCCTTTTTTTATTTAAATTTAAGCTTTTTAAAACCCAATAAATGACAAAACTAGAAACTATCTTACACAACATTCAAAATGTTAAAGTTATAGATCAAACAATTGATTACAACAGCTACCTGCCATTAGATTTATCCAATACAAATGAAATCTTATCAAAACGAAATATACATACCGCAGTTGCCTTTGAAGAATATATTGAGGATTATTTAGCTCAAAATAATGCAAAAGTTGCGTTTGGAGGATATAATGAAATTAGAAATTTATACAAACGGAGTGAAATTTTTAATGACACGAAAACCGATGAAAGAAACATTCACATTGGTCTAGACTTATGGATCAAGGCAGGAACGCCAGTTCTGGCAGCATTAGACGGATTTATCCACAGTTTCAATTACAATACTGGTGTGGGTGATTATGGCCCCACTATTATTCTGGAACATAAAATAGAAAATCAAAAATTCTATACTTTATACGGTCATTTGTCCCTTGAAAGCATTAGTAACATTAATATTGGTGATGTGTACGAAAAAGGAAGTCAGCTGGCTACATTAGGCGATTCTGCTGTCAATGGTGATTATGCCCCACATTTGCATTTTCAGATTATAAAAAAAATAGCAAAAATCCTTGGTGATTATCCGGGTGTCTGCAGCAAAAATGATTTGAGCTACTATTTGAAAAATTGTCCGGATCCTAATATCCTATTAAAAATTAAATAAATCATGAAAAAAATAATTATTGTATTTAGCATTCTTTTACTTATTGGATGCAAATCAAAAACTATTGTAATTGCCCCAGAACCCGAATTTGAGAACGCTAAAATTGTGAAGCTGGACTTAACAGCAATCGATGCGGATCAAAAAGCCAAAGCGTATGAATTAGGAAAGCGAGTTTTGATGACCTGTAATACTTCAAAATTCAAGCCTTTTAACCTCAATGAAGCCACAACGTCAGTAATAAAAAACACCACCGAAGAAAGACTGACAAAGACCTGTACGCGTTTTCGCCAATATTATGGAACTTTTATTGATCTTCAGTTAGTTGAGGTATATAAAAACAATTTTGACGGAAGTACTCTTTTCAGATACAAGGCATCATATACTAAAAAAGTAGCCAACAAGGAACTTCGAGTTACAATGAATGAAGAAAATAAAGTTTCCTCTATTAAATCATTAGATTGGGTAAATTCATTTTTGATGAAATAATTTTTTAAAAAATAGCACTGCATTTTTTCTTCAGGAATAGTTGTTGCAAAACAGAATAGAAATACTAAATTCCAAAAATAGTTTTAATGCCAATTATTTTAAAATTGCTAGAATATTACTGGTGAAAAATATTTAACGAAATTTACTAATTGTAAAAAATTAATTACTATAATTCAATTGAATATTTCGGATTAATATCCTATTAAAAATAGAATACCTTTAATTATATAACTTATAAGTTAAATTATATAATGTACCTTTATTACTAGAAGCTATTTTTGTCTAAACTGTAAAAGAAATATTTTTGAAACTATATATAAAATACATGGTAAGCAATCGCTGTAAAATTGCAGTGAAAGAAGAGCTAAAAAAACTAAACCTTCACTTTATGGTTGTCGATTTAGGAGAAGTTGAAATTATGGAAAATATTACTTTGGAGCAACGACAACAATTAAAAATTGCACTTTTAGATTCTGGACTTGAATTGATGGATGACAAAAAGTCAATGCTTATTGAAAAAATTAAAAATATAATTATCGAAATGGTGCACCATTCAACTGAAAATATTAAGATCAATTTTTCCGATTATTTGAGCCAACTCTTAAATCACGACTACACCTATTTATCTAACTTGTTTTCAGAAGTGCAGGGAACCACAATTGAACAATTTATAATTTCACATAAAACAGAACGGATCAAAGAATTAATTATTTACGGCGAATTAAATATAACTGAGATCGCTTGGAAAATGAATTACAGCAGTGTTGCCCATTTATCAAGTCAGTTCAAAAAAGTAACCGGACTTTCCCCTTCTCACTTTAAAAAATTAAAAGATAAAAGACGAAGCCCAATTGAAGAAATCGGGAATTTAAATTAGAACAATCAACACCTTATTTATCTACCTTCATAAATAAAACAGAAATCATTAAAAATCAAGAATCACAATACGCAAGAAGTTTAATAGAAGCCAGTCTGGATCCCATAATTGCAATAAATACGGAAGGGAAAATTACGGATATAAATCAAGCGACAATACATATAACGGGATTTACTCGCGATTTTTTAATTGATTCTGACTTTTTTGATTATTTTACAGAAAAACAAAAAATACAAGACGTCTATCATGAAGTTCTCCAGAAAGGGGCTGTGTCTGATTTTCCGCTTACAATTCAAAATAAGAATGGCAGTTTTACGGATGTATTGTTTAATGCCTTTGTATACAAAGATAATTTAGGAACTATAATAGGCGTACTAATTGTTGCCAGAGATAGTGCAAAACAAAAATGGGCGCTAGATTTAAAAATTGCAAACAATGAACTTGCTTTTCAAAACAAGATCAAAGAAAAACGAGCGGCTGAATTAGTTATTGCCAATGAAGAATTGGCTTTTCAAAACAATGAAAAAGAAAAACGCGCGGATGAATTAGTTATTGCCAATAAGGAGCTTTTATTTCAAAGTAAAGAAAAAGAAAAACGAGAAATTGTAAATAAAAAACTAGAGGAACTTACGTACAACGCAAAATTAGCGTATCAGTATTCACTCAGTTTAATTGAAGCGAGTCGTGATCCATTGGTTACAATTAATACCAAAGGAAAAATTACTGACATGAATGAAGCCTTAGTAAATATCACAGGAATCCCTCGAGAGGAACTTACTGATTCTGATTTTTTTGATTATTTTACGGAACAACAAAACGCAAGAGAAGTATATCAGGAAGTATTTGAGAAAGGATCTGTTGCAGATTCACCACTTACACTACGGCATAAAGACGGCAAACTAACAGATGTATTATTCAACGGATCCGTATACAAAGATGACAAAGGAAACATCCTTGGTGTAGTAATTGTTGCCAGAGATGTTACTGAGCAAAAAAGAATTGCGACAGAGTTGATTGAGGCCAGAGTTTTTGCTGAGTTAACTACAGAAATTGCTGAAGAAGCTAAAAAAAATGCTGAAAGCGCCACTATTATAGCAGAGAATGCCGTAAAAGCAAAACAACAATTCTTATCAAATATGAGTCACGAAATACGTACCCCAATGAATGCCATCATTGGATTTACAAAAGTGGTTTTGAAAACAGAATTGACACCCAAACAAAAAGAATACATCAGTGCGATTAAGATGAGTGGTGATGCCCTAATTGTGCTGATCAACGACATACTCGATCTAGCAAAAGTTGATGCAGGAAAGATGACATTTGAAAAAAAACCTTTCAAAATGAAATCATCCATATCAGCTATGCTGCATTTATTTGAAACAAAAATTCAAGAAAAAAACTTACGATTAATAAAGCAATACGACAGTAAAATACCAAATGTACTTGTGGGAGACCCGGTGCGTTTGCATCAGATTATTTTAAACCTCGTGAGCAATGCCGTAAAGTTTACATCAAAAGGAAACATTACAGTAAGCGTACATTTGATACATGAAGACGAAGATCGAGTCATTATTGAATTTGCCGTTACTGATACCGGAATTGGTATCCCAGAAGAAAAAATAGACAAAATATTTGAAAATTTTCAACAAGCTTCCAGTGGAACTTCACGATTGTACGGAGGAACGGGACTAGGTCTGGCAATTGTCAAACAGCTGATAGAGCCACAAGGCGGGACTATAAGGGTAAGAAGTACCCTAAATGAAGGTTCTACATTTAGTTTTACTTTAAGTTTTCAGAAAACAAATGCCGATGTTGAATTAGAAAATGAGTTAATCGAATTAGATACCGAAATCAAGAATATTAAAGTCTTAGTAGTTGAAGATATTCCGCTCAATCAATTGCTAATGAAGACATTATTAGACGATTTTGGATTTGAGTGCGATATTGCCGAAAACGGGAAAATAGCTATCGAAAAACTAAAAGCGAAAGAGTACGACATTATTCTAATGGATTTACAAATGCCAGAGATGAACGGATTTGAAGCTACAGAGTATATCCGTAAGAAAATGAATTCAAAAGTCCCAATTATTGCTTTAACTGCTGATGTCACCACAGTTGATTTAGCTAAATGCAAATCGGTAGGAATGAATGACCACCTTGCAAAACCAGTTGACGAAAGACTGCTGTACAGCAAAATTGTTGGAATATTAAAAAAACCAAAACTGGAAAAACTGAGTGAAAAACTTAATAACGGTTTAAAGGAAAACAATAGTAAAGAGAAAAAAATAAAATGTATTGATTTGATTTATTTGAATCAAAAAACAAAATCAAATCCAACCTTAATGATGGAAATGATATCCCTGTATTTAGTACAAACACCGCCTTTAATGAATACTATAAAGCAAAGTTTAGAGGACAAAAACTGGAAATTATTAGGCGCTGCTGCCCATAAAATGATCCCTTCATTTGCCATAATGGGTATTAACAGTGATTTTGAAAATATGGCAAAAAAAATTCAGAACTTTGCAATTACACAAGATCAATCAGAGGGAATATATGATTTAGTATTACAACTAGAAAAAATTTGTCTGCAAGCCTGTATTGAACTAGAGGAAGAACTTAATATAATTAAAAACACATAATAGTGAAAAACGAAAATAAAATAAAAATCTTCTTAGTAGATGATGATGCATTATTTTTAAAATCTTTAGAAATTGAATTTACCACAAATACTGATTTTATCGTTGAAACCTTCTCTACCGGTGAACACTGCTTGGCAAATATATCCAATAATCCAGATGTGATCATTTTAGATTACCAACTTGATGGTATTGAGAAAAATGCCATAAACGGAATTAAAACTTTAGATCAAATTAAAGCTTTCAATCCAGATATTCCAGTGATCATGTTGTCCTCACAGGATAAGATTGAAATTGCAGTAAACTGTATGCATCACAAAGCATTTGATTATGTAGTAAAAAGTGAAACTGCCTTTATTCGGTTAAATAAAAATATCAAAACTATTTTTAAATATCAAAAAATGACAAAGGAATTGAATTGGTTCATGGATAGAATGTGATACTAAATCCCTTTTTTTTAAGTGTGAATGATGTAACTTTTATAGACAATTATATAACACTCGTAAAGTCTAATCGGAATACATTTGTATTGTAATACCATTATTTACAGCTGTTTGAAGATATTTTTATTTTGTGTATTTGTTTCTAATTAGACTTTCACGAGAAATTACTAAAACTATAGCAATCCATTTAAAAAAAAGAAATATGAATCTTAAAAGAATCTTTGGAACTGTACTTACTTTTCTTGGAATTAGCGGTCTAATCTATACTGCGGTATTATTTTCTAGTGCCTCAGACGATATGAGTGACATTAAATCCCTCCTTATTTATGGCATATTAGGTGCCGTATTTTTCGCTTCAGGTATTAGTCTGATTCGTACAACAAAAGATGAATAATAAAATATCTTCACTCTGCACAACTGTCAAAACAACACTCCATAAATAGAACGGAATTATCTTATAATTTAAATTGTTTTATACCAAATTGACAACTCTATAGCTGTACTTTAAAAGCCATTTGCTCAAGCACACCCACTGGAACTGTTTAATTTCTTGAGTGAGAATGAACATTTTTTAAAATAAAATTCGAAATCAAACATCCCAATCAGATGACACCAAATCAGCAACATACCTTTGTAAAAGAATATTTTTCAAAAGCATAAACGCATCTCCATACAATCACTTTTAAATAAAAAAAAATGAAAACAAGAACCATTGGAATCGCGATGATTTTTTTAGGAGTAATTCTGTTACTTTACAACAGCTTTAACTATGTAACCACTGAAAAAATTGTTGATATAGGCCCAATACAAATAAATAAAAAAGTAAACCATCCAATAAAATGGTCCCCCATTACAGGGGCTGTACTTGCTATTGGAGGAGTTGTTTTAATTATGAAAGACAAGAAACAAAGTAATTAATTACAAAGAATAAATTTTTTATTAATCTGTGAATATTACAAGTTTAAATAAAAGTTATTCAACAACTAATTTAATAAAAAAACTTAAATTTGTATTATATATACTCTTAAAATAAAACTAAAATGAAAATAAGTGCTGATTTAAAAAAAATATTTATGGGTGGTTTAGCAATGCTGATGCTGCTTTCGATTTCTTCATGTGGTAAAAACATTGCTTTTCAAAATTCTATTGTGGTCCCCGCAGCAAATGGCTCGGTAAATGTCACAAAAGACAGTAACAAAAATTATTTGATAAAAATAAAAATATCAGATTTAGCCGAAGTAAACAGATTACAGCCTTCAAAAAATGTTTACGTTGTCTGGATGGAAACAGACGGGGATATTGTGAGAAATATTGGTCAAATAAAAAGCGATAGCGGATTTTTGTCCTCAAAACTTAGAGCAACTTTTGAAACAGTTACAGCCTACAAGCCGTCAAAAATATTTATAACTGCTGAAGATGACGGAGATATTCAATATCCGGGGATGCAGATGATTTTGTCTACCAACAAATTTTAAATTTATAAAACCTACCTGATATGAATCCATACCTGGTAGGTTTTATTTTTAAAAAGTTACCTTTTCTTTTTTTGGAATAGCAATAATCCAAAAAAACCTTAGGACATGAAACCCGCAATAACAATTCTTACTCTGGAATAAACAACCGTATTTTGAATAAATTTACTTTATAACCACTACTTTATCAAGTATTTATTCTAATTATTAAAGATGAAATTCGTGAATTTGATTGCATCTTTTTTAAAAAAATAAAGGTTACCTTAAACTATTTTAGTATGAAAACAGAAAAACAACTTAGCGAATCTATTCTTGAAATTACGATAAAAATACACGACCAGTATCCTGAGTTATCTAAATACCTAGCGGAGATTCCCATCACTGTTCCAATTATTTCAAATCCTGAAATAAATATCCAAACATTAACAAATTACTACAAGTCTTTAGAAAATATCCTTAAAGAATACACTATTAATCACCCTAGAACTGCCAATTAATCAATTCCGGTATATGAAATGAATGAGGCAAAATACATGTGGCTCTAAGCCTTAGTCTGTAACCCGTGAATAATGTAACTAATCCTAAAAGTTATGTAATCGTTTTTAGGTATAAAGAGCTGAACTTTGTAAAGTGACAATTCTTTCACAGGTAATTATCAATAAAGCGGAATGAATCAGATTTAAAAGGAAATTGGAAAGACAAAAATAAAAATCAAAAGAAAAATTTGGAGATTGAAAAAAGTGTGAATAATATAAACTTATCAAAAAGTATTGTAACATAATTATTTTGAAACAGTTGCATCTTTGCAAAGAACAATTTTTTAATTAAAAAATTAAACAAATGAAAAAATCAAAATCAATTATTTTAGCTTCACTATTTGTAAGCCTTATCACTTTTACAACTATTGAAGCACAAGAAAAAACAGCTTCTTTTGGTTTTAAAGGAGGATTAAATTTCTCAAATCTTTACACGGATAATGTAGATGACAATAATGTATTAACAGGTTTTAATGCCGGTTTATATGCTAAGCTTCCCATTACTAATGCTATTGCTATTCAGCCTGAGATTAACTATACCACAAAAGGAGCAGAACTGGTGTACAACAATTCTTTTGCTAACGGAACAGCTAAATTCAATGTCAATTATATTGAAGTACCAGTCTTATTGGTAATGAATCTTACCGATAATTTTAATGTCCATGTTGGGCCTTATGCCGCTTATATGGTAAGTGGTAAAACAACCAATGATTCTAACTTATTTAGTTCCGAAAGTGAATTAGACACCAATGATTTCAATAAGTTTGACGCCGGTATCTCCGGAGGTATTGGTATCGATTTAGATGTTGCAAACTTTGGAGTACGATATAATTATGGTTTAACCAAAGTAGGAAAAGAAAGAAATTATTCCGGTACTAATTACACTTATCCTGATGCAAAAAATAGCGTATTGAGCGTATATGTGGGACTTAGACTTAACTAGAAATTAAAATATTAATCATTAAAAACTAAAATCATGAGCAATCTATTATATACCATAGCCGTAATTTTAATTATCTTTTGGGCGGTTGGGTTCTTCGCATACAGCGCGGGATCAATTATTCACATCCTTTTGGTTATAGCTGTAATAGCAGTGATATTGAGACTGATAAAAGGCCGAGGAATTTAAATTCATTGTTATTAAAAATAAACATTATGAAAGCAGATAAAATTATATTAGGAGTATTAGGAGGAGTTGCCGTAGGAGCATTATTAGGAGTCTTGTTTGCGCCTGAAAAAGGAGACAAAACAAGAAGAAAAATCATGGACAAAAGCAATGATTATGCTGATGAACTAAAAGGCAAATTAGACTCTTTATTAGGGACAATAACTCAAAAGTATGAGAAAATTTGGAACGAAGGCGAAAATTTAATTGGCAAGGGAGAAACTAAATTTGTAGAAGCTAAAAAGGAATTTAAAATTTAAAATTTTTAAATTACAGTTACAAAAAGATTCTCAATATCAATTTGTTCCAATTTTCAGTGTGGAAAACAATGTAACTACAGTATAAATGCTTTTTAAAAAAGCAAAAGAAACCATAAAGAATATATAAAAGGTCTTGAAGAAATGATCTTCATGACCTCGCATAGAGTGAGGCAACCTATTGCCAATATCATTGGGTTAGCCAATTTACTTGAGGAATCTATAAATTCCCCAAATGAATTAAAGGAATTTTCAGAGTACATAAAACAATCTACCATAGCGCTGGATATTTTTACAAATGAATTGACAACATTTATTTTTGCATTAGAAAAAAAAGGTAAAAAGAAAAAAAAGACATAAACAGATTATATTCGTATTATTTACAAATCAAGAATGAAAATTCTTGATTTTTTTTATGTCTTTTTTTAAAATTAATTTTTGCGTTTTACGCTATTTACTTTTTTGAACTTAAAATTGAACATCGATATAAAACTACAAAAAAGCTTTTAAACTGTAAAGAGATCCTGTAAAAGGCCACTATTCTCTTTTAATATTGCGTTAAGCAAACACAAAATATAACTAATTGATTTTTAATACATAAAAGTAAAGATGACAATTTACAAGAGTAAATCTTGCAAGTAATTTCGCTAATTCCATAACATATTCCTACTTTAATAAACTCACCTTTGTCTGCATATAACTTAATCCCCTAAATAAACAAAAAATGAAAATTAAAAATTTATTAGTAACTTTTGCAATACTATTTATTGCATTAATTTCTGGTTGCGCTAAGGATGACTTTCAAGAAATTGATGGTGTTTGTCCAGAAGTTGTCTCGACAAGCCCTGAAAATGGAGCTATTAATGTAGCACTAGACAAATCGATTACCGTTATTTTCAATGAGGAGATGAACGCATCAACTTTTAACCAATCCTCTTTTACTTTACAAGGCTCCACTTTAGTTACAGGAACTGTTTCATTCAGTGGAACAACTGCTACACTTGATCCTACATCCCCATTATCTGCGAACACAACCTATACCGGTAAAATTAAAACATCCGTTAAAGATGTAATGGGAAATGCATTACAAGTAGACTATGTTTGGACATTTAGTACCGGATCTACAGTTACTCCAATGGTAATAGAAACAGATCCGTTGAACAATGCCACCAATGTATTTCTGAATAAAGTGGTTGCGGCAGAGTTCAATATGCCAATGAATCAAGCGACTGTAAACGCTACCAATTTCACCTTAAAACAAGGCGCTAATTCCGTTGCTGGTACGGTTACTTATAACGGAACAAAAGCTTATTTTGTACCTAGTATTCCTTTAACTGTCAATACAGTCTATACAAGTACGATCACAACTGGAGTCAAAAATATACAAGGAACATCACTTGCAAATAACTTTGTTTGGACATTTACCACAGGCGCCACTAGTGGACCTTCAGTAGTCACAACAGATCCTGAAAATAATTCTTCTGGTGTTGCTCTGAATAAAACTATTACTGCTGGTTTTAGTGTAGAAATGGATCCTACTACTATTAGTAATTCTACCTTTACTTTAAAAAATGGTACTACAGCGGTAGCAGGAGCTATTTCCTATTCAGGGACTACACTTTCCTTTATTCCTACAAGCCCACTTACAGCAGGGACTACTTATACCGCAACAATTAGTACAGCTGCTAAAAATTTAGCGGGTACTCCTCTGGCAAACGATTACGTTTGGAACTTCAGTACTAGTTCAAACTTGGTTGGAAATACAGTAAATCTTGGATCAGCAGAAAGATTTGGAATTTTATCCGGTGTTGGAGTAAGTAATAATGCAGGTTTCAGTGTAATTAATAATATGGATGTGGGTATCAGTCCTGGTGTTCGTTCTTCAATAACAGGCTTTCCTCCCGCAGTTATAATAAATGGTGCTATTTATGCTTCTGATGATACTGCCCCTGTAGGGATTGCTGCCCTGCTAACACAAGCAAAACTAGACCTGACTAATGCATATCTTTTTGCAGAAGGAGCTTCTTATAGTGCGCCAATAACTGTATCCGGTGATCAGGGCGGAAAAACACTTGTTGCAGGTATATACAAATCAACATCCACACTTTTAGTACAAAATGGAGATTTGACTCTTACCGGTTCTGCAACTGACGTTTGGATCTTCCAAGTCGCATCTGCTTTTACTACTGTTGGTGGTGCAGGTGGAAATATAAAACTTAGTGGTGGAGCACTTGCTAAGAATGTGTATTGGCAAACGGGAAGTTCTGCAACTATTGGAAACTACACAAAATTTGAAGGGAATATATTAGCCTTGCAATCTATAACAATGGGAGCATATTCAACTGCAAATGGCAGAATGCTTGCTCGAAATGGAGCAGTAGTAATGACGCACACAAATATAATCTCTAAACCGTAAAAAATGAAAACTAAAAATAATTTCAAAATGGGATCATGCGCTGCATGGTCCCCTAATAATCTGAATTTCAAAAGTGTTGCGATAGTTGCTTTGACATGGTGGAGCATTCAAACCCAAGTTCAGGCACAAGAAACACTAGTAGTAAAATATGCAAAACCTACTTGGCTTTTTGGAGCTGCAGCTGGTGCCAATTTTAATTTTTATCGCGGTTCAACAAATCAGTTGAATGCTAATTTCACACCACCCGCTACTTTCCATGAGGGAGACGGTATTGGACTTTTCATTGCGCCGCTTGTAGAATACAGGCCTGCTGATTCCAGATGGGGCATCATGTTTCAAGCAGGTTATGACAGCCGTAAAGGTTCTTTTGACCCCGTTACTACCGCATGTGACTGTCCTGCAGATTTATCTACTGATCTTAGTTACATCACCGTGGAACCCAGCGTACGTTTTGCTCCGTTCAAATCTAATTTCTATGTGTATGGAGGCCCGCGTTTAGCTTTCAACTTAGACAAATCATTTACCTATCAATTGGGCACTAATACGGCATTTCCGGATCAAGAGCCTTCTCCTGAAGTAAGAGGTGATTTTAGTGCCATTAACAAAACAATTTTATCTCTTCAAATTGGAGCTGGATATGACATTCCGCTATCTTCAGACAGCAACAAAACACAATTTATATTGTCGCCTTTTGTCGCTTTCCAACCCTATTTTGGTCAAGATCCACGTGCTACAGAAACATGGAACAATACTACTGTCAGAGCTGGTGTTGCACTCAAATTTGGACAAGGGAAAAATATTCAGGAAGCAACAGATCTGGCTAAGGACCGTGAAGTACAGTTCTCCGTAAATTCTCCTAGTAATGTTCCGGGAGAAAGAAGAATGACAGAGATTTTCCCACTTAGAAACTATGTATTTTTTAATCAAGGATCTACTGAAATTCCAAGTCGTTATGTTATATTAACGAAAGACCAAGTAAAAGACTTCAAAGAAGACCAACTGGAAGTTTTTGTTCCAAAAAAATTGTCTGATCGTTCTAAACGTCAAATGACTGTGTATTATAATGTATTGAACATTCTGGGTGATCGAATGCAAAAAAATCCTACAGCTACAATTATCTTGGTAGGTTCGTCAGAAAAAGGATCCCAAGAGGGTTTAGTAATGGCAGCATCAATCAAAACTTATCTAGTATATATATTTGCTATTGATCCGTCTAGAATCATGACTAAAGGTCAAGACAAACCAACTATACCTTCTGAACAACCAGGCGGAACTCAAGAACTAGTCTTACTTCGTGAAGGCGATCGCAGAGTTTCTATCGAAAGTAATTCACCGGATTTACTAATGGAATTTCAAAGTGGACCTGATGCGCAATTAAAACCTGTACAAATAATAGCACTACAAGAAGCTCCTATTGAAAGCTATGTTAGCTTCAACAATAAAGGAGCCGGTGAAGCCTTATCTTCATGGTCATTACAAATTACTGATGAGCAAGGTACGGTTCAAAATTTTGGACCATATACTCAAGACGAAGTTAAAATTCCTGGGAAAGCAATTTTAGGGAGCCGTCCAGAAGGTGATTACACCGTAAAAATGATTGGTCAAACTAAAAGTGGTAAAATTGTAGAAAAAGAAACTCCTGTTCACATGGTACTTTGGACTCCTGCAAAAATGGAGGAAGGCACCAGATATAGTATTATTTATGAATTTAATAAATCTAAAGCAATTGGTATCTATGAAAAATACCTTAGCGAAGTAGTAACCCCACAAATACCTGTTGGCGCAACAGTACTAATTCACGGTCATACTGATAGTATTGGTGAAGAAACCTACAATCAAAACTTGTCTTTAGCCCGTGCTAACGATGTGAAAGGGATCCTTGAAAAAGGGTTATCTAAAGCCGGTAGGAATGACGTAAAATTTGAAGTAACCGGAGAGGGCGAGAATGAAAATAATTCTCCTTTTGAAAACAAAACCCCTGAAGAACGTTTTTACAACCGTACCGTCATAATTGATATAATACCCGCTATTAAATAAGTAAAATGCACGTATTATAAATTGACAAAGAGGGTAGAAACGCAAAGTTCTATCCTCTTTTTTTGTGCTGAAATTTATTTCAGATATCATGAATAGAAATTCATTTTCATAATTAAGTAGCAAGAAAGATATATTCTCGCAATTATTAAAGAAATTTTTTGCAACAGATTGGGCTGATTAAAAATATTTTAAAGCTATGAAGCGCATTAATCTATGCAAATCTGTGAAATCTATGGAAAGAAATGAAGATCTTTATTACTATTTTAGTCCCAAATTAATACCAATTTTTTTGAATTAATTTATTAGTTCTGAATCTTATAATTTTACAAAGTAAAGGTAAATTAGACGTAGTCCCTTTCCAATTTTGATTTTAAACACTTACTTTTCGTAAAAATTTTAGTATTTTTACTTTTCACTTTATTTAAAAACATGACCGAAAACGAGAAAATACTTACCAAATTCTATAGTGCTATTGCAAATGCAGATTCACCAACAATGTGTAACTGTTATGATTCCAGTATTCAATTTCGTGATCCAGTTTTTGGTCTATTAAAGGGAAATGATGTTTGCCTAATGTGGAAAATGCTCCTCGAAAAAAGCAAAGGGAATATTACAATTAAATTCTCTGCGGTCAAGGCTGATGACTATATTGGCTCCGTACAATTTATAGCTACCTACAATTTCAGTAAGACTAATAGAAAAGTAGTAAATCGTATTCAGGCACAATTTCAGTTTAAAGACGGATTAATTATAAAACACACCGATGATTTTGATATTTTTAAATGGTCCAAACAAGCTTTTGGAATCACCGGATATCTACTAGGCTGGACTGGTTTTTTTCATAAAAAAATTCAAGAGCAAGCCCTTTTATCATTAAAAAAATATAAAGAAACTCAACATGCTGATTGACACCCTGAAAATGCTTTTCATTAGAGATTTAAACATTCTGAAATCCGAAATTGAATCGTATGAAAACGAAAGTGATATTTGGAAAACACAAAAAGGAATCGCTAATTCAGCCGGAAATCTATGCTTGCATATTATAGGAAATCTCAACACATATATTGGAGCCCAATATGGAAAGACGGGTTATATAAGAAACAGACCATTAGAATTTTCACTTAAAGATATTTCAAGAGCAGAATTATTATCAAAAATCGAAGAAACGATAGTTATCCTTGTCAATGCACTTAATACCCTCTCAGAAGAAGATTTGAAAATGGAATATCCACTTTTAGTTTTAAAGAACAAAACTTCAACTGAGTTCATACTCCTCCATTTGACCACGCACCTTGCCTATCATTTGGGACAAATTAATTACCACAGGCGATTATTGGACGCTTAAATATTTACCACAATATTCAATTTACTGTAATTCGATTAGTTATAACAAACATCTTACTCGCAAATAAATATAAAATACGAATAAGAGATAACGACTATAATGTAATATTGATATCCAATCCTCTAAAACTCTCATCCCGGTTCAGTCCACTAAAAAATATTCTGTTTTAGAAATTCTTCAGTTTATAAGTAATAACCATGGTATAATGTCGTATTTTAAAATCAGGATAAAATTATGTAACAATCTGATTTAATGATATTTTACTTAAAGTTAATTCTTTTGACTTTACGACTTTTAAACTTTCGACTTACTTAACGTTGTCCGCATTAATATTCTATTTTGGAAAAACACTATTTATTCCGTTATGTTTTGCTTTACTCATTAGTTTTATTCTATATCCTGTTTGTAAGTGGATTGAAAAAAAGGAATACAAAAAGGATTAGCTATCTTTATTTGTATTTTAGAACCTCACTTTTGGCAGGTCCCGTTATTTATTTATTATAAAATTGATAGCGGACCGCACTCCTAGTTAGAAGACATTATCCGTTTTGTTAGGAGAGGGCGAACAAAAAAAGACGAGATAATCTATTTCAAAAGAGCAAAATCAAACGCCCAGTCCAACTCCTTTTTATACCACAATTGCCCTTGTGAAACTTCCAGCGGACAGTCAAAATTATTCGTATAAAGCGATCCGGTTCCTAATCCCTGAGGCATTGCATTGTGTTGCAAAAAAGTCCATTGCGCAATCGCATTTAGTCCAATATTACTCTCCAAAGCAGAGGTAATCCACCACCCGATTTTATGCTTTTCAGCCAATGAAATCCATTCTTGCGTGCCTCGAAAACCACCTACAAAACTAGGCTTCAAAATGATGTATTGCGGCTTGATTTTCGTCAGTAATTGCTTTTTATCTGCCAAAGTAAACACACCGATCAGCTCTTCATCCAAAGCAATAGGAAAAGGAGCTTTTTTACACAGATCTGCCATCCTGTCAGTATGGTTTTTTTGTATCGGCTGCTCTATACTATGTAATTTAAATTCAGATAGTTGAATTAATTTATTTAAAGCTAAAGTTACATCAAAAGCACCGTTCGCATCCACCCGAATTTCGACTTGTTCCGGAGTAAAATGTTCCCGAATAAACCGTAATAACTGTAGTTCTTTATCAAAATCTATTGCTCCAATTTTGAGTTTGATGCATCTAAAACCCTGCGCTAATTTTTCCTCGATTTGCTGCTTCATAAACGCCTCTTCACCCATCCAAACTAAACCGTTTATCAGGATGGATTTTGTACCGTTTATGAATTCAGATGGAAAGAGGAAAAAAGGGTTTTCACTCTCCAAAGATCGGAACGCAATTTCCACTCCAAATTGTATCGAAGGAAACTCTAATAACGCTTCCCAAAGCTGATCTTTTCCTAAGTGAATATTATCGCAAGTCCACTGCAATTTTTCTTCATAATCCGGTCGGTCATCAATACTCAATCCGCGAAGGATTCCGCACTCTCCTATTCCCTTTTTACCGTCTTGTTCCAAAACAATAAACCAAGTTTCTTTTTCCGTCATAACGCCACGAGAAGTTCCTGATGGTCGTTTGAAATTAAGAATGTATTTGTGGTAGGTTGCTTTCAAGAAATTATGAATTATGAGTTATTTTAATCTAGTAAACTTATATCTGAATTATTTTATTAAAATTTATATGCGTTATATGGTAAAAGAATTGTTGCTTCTTTAAAACATATAAGGCATATAAGCTTTAAAGTTCGATTTATTTATCCATTAACTTCAAAACTCTTTCAAAATCATCATTTTTAATCCCAACTTTCTTAAAAGCTGCGAAATCTTGTTTTACTTTTTGAGTCCAACTCAAACTATCCGTTACGTTTTGAGACTGATACTCTTTATAGATGGCTTTTGCAGACGAAAAATTATCATTCAATAAATACGCGTGCGCCAAATTCAGCTTTATCAATAACTCTGTATCGTCTATTTTCTCACCTTCTTTCAGGAATTTAATTGCTTTGCCGTATTGCTTCGTCAAAACATAACTGCTACCTATCGCATTATAATCCAAAGCAGTTGCTTTTCCGTCATTGATAATCGTTGTCAATTTCGTGATTGCCTCACCTTGCATTCCTTGTTTAGCCAACATAGCGGCTTGCTTACGCAAATCGTCATACACGCTTTTTGAAAGACTACTTTCACCAAAACAACTATTCCCAAAATCCCTGAACGCCTTAGTGCGCTCTACAGCTAATAATTTCTGGAATTCCTTAAACTTGTACTTGGTTTGGATTTTATCGAGAATACAAACACAAAAATCATCTGAATTGGTCATTTTTTGAGCCAAATTAGAAGTTTTGCATTGTTCAATTATTGCTTTTCTGTTTGCTAAAGTCCATCCGCGACTGAGTTTATTATCGACCCACGGCACGACTTCGAGAATGATTTTTTGGTTCATGATCCAGTTTTTACTTTCGAAACCAAACCATAAATTTCCCGAATTCGATCGCATACAAGTAGATTTCTCAGTAGAAAGTCGTTTGGCATCTTTACTCACCGGCGTGTCTTGAACCAAACAAGCATCATCCGTTTTGCCACTTTCTTTATATTGTGTGGCTAATTCATCGCTAGAGAAAACAGCATACTTGCATTTATCATCACCTGATATTTTCGACAAGATAAAAACTGCTCCTGCTGAACCTTGACTGATTCCTGTTGGGTCTGGAATAGCTTTTAAAACCGAAACTAAACTGCCTACCATTTGCTGATTTTTATCCAAAAGCGTTATTCTGTATACGACCTCGGTAGTTCCTTCAGGGAAATCTTGAGTTTTTATAACGATTCTATCTCTGGCGGAAACTGTAATTTCTTCGGTTGTAGCACGGGTTTTATCCCAATAGCCATCTTTCTGAGAAAAAATAGTATTTGTTGAAATTAGAAACAGAAATAAAAAAATGAAATTCTTTTTTTGCATGATTGATATAAAATTTAAACACCAGAGCGAACAACGTTTTAGTAAAATTAACTACGAAGTTTGGTACCGGCAAACCCTAGCCCAGATAGAAGTAAAAATCCTTTTATCACCCTGTCAGGGTTTCAAACCCTGACAGGGTGATAAAAGATTGCAACGGATAGCTGGATTAGCTTCAAATAAAAAAATTACAACTCTATGGAACTTCCTATCTCTAACAACATGAGATCTTTTCCTTTATTGAAGAATTTACGAATAGCATCTTCATGATCAATTTCGATATAACCGAAAGTGTCGTAATGATACCCCAGAATTTTATCGCAGTCCAAGAAATCAGAAGCGACAATCGCATCTTCAACATCCATGGTAAAATTATCACCTATGGGCAGAATGGCTAAATCGAGTTTGGTCCGCATAGGAATGAGTTTCATATCCATAGTAAGCGCTGTATCACCAGCAATGTAGATGTTTTTATGTTCCCCTTCGATGACAAAACCGCCAGGATTTCCTCCATAACTGCCATCAGGAAACGAACTGGAATGAATGGCATTTACATATTTCAGTTTTCCAAAATCGAAATTCCAGCTTCCACCGTGATTCATAGGATGCGATTGAAAGCCTTTTGCACCATAATAACCGGCAATTTCAGCGTTAGAAACAATTACCGCATTCGTTCTTTTAGCTATCGCATCGACATCCAGAATATGGTCTCCGTGAGCATGTGTCACTAAAATATAATCGGCTTTTAACGTATCAATGTCAATGTGAGCTGCATTGGGATTTGCAGAAATGTACGGATCTACAATAATATGTTTGCCGCCAACTTCTATCCCTAATGCCCCGTGACCGTAAAATGTTATTTTCATCTTTTTAAATTTAAAAATAGAATGATTAAAGGATTCCGTATTTAGATTATTATTTTATCTCCCCCCTAAAAAAGTGTTTACAATTATATCCGAAAAGAAATAAATCATACCTAATGACAATAAAATTGAAAGTGCAAAAGTACTCAATGCCAGCTTTTTTAATTCGGGATCTAATTCCTTAGGGTTTTGGTTTTTATAGACAGTAATCAAATGTTTAGTCAAAGGGATATACGACAATAAAAACAAGTATTGATCAAAGTGAAAATCATCTGTAATTGCAAAAATCAATACTAAAACCATTGCGGTTACAATCAGAATATAATGGTATATTTTAGCTTTGGCACCGCCAATTTTTACGACAATCGTGTTTTTATTTGATTTTTTATCTGATGCTTCGTCTCGCATATTATTCAGATTTAAAACACCTACACTCAATAATCCAATGGCTATTGCAGGTAAAACCAACAACGCATCCAATTGTTTAGAATATAAAAAATTCACTCCTAAAGTACTCACCAAACCGAAAAATACAAAGACAAACACATCGCCAAATCCACGGTAACCATATGCCGTATTCCCAACCGTATAGCGAATCGCAGAGACAATTGAAAGAATTCCCAAAACCAAATAAAACAAGGAAAACCATAAATTTGTATCTCTAAACGCATAATAAATCAATAGCATCGCTGAAAGCAACGTCAAAGCTGATGTTATGATCATGGCGCGTTTCATGGCTTGCGGAGTAATCACACCGCTTTGTATGGCACGTTTTGGTCCTACCCGATCTTCATTGTCCGTTCCTTTCATTCCGTCACCGTAATCATTGGCAAAATTGGACAGTATTTGCAATCCTAATGTTGTCAATATTGCAAAACCAAACAATCGCCAGTTAAAGACTTCCGTAGGCGTTAATATGTTATCTGTTGGGTGTGCCAAAGCGTACATACTTCCAACTATTATTCCAGAAACCGATAAGGGTAAGGTTCGTAAACGTGCGGCTTCAATCCAATCTTTCATATTTTTTTATTTAAAAGTTTGAAGTTTAAAACTTAAGCTTTATTGTAAAAAACAACTTTAAACCTTAAACTTTAAACCATTTTATTTACATCCAATTGCTATCGGAAGTTTCTATTTCGTACAACCAAAAATTAACTTGTTGTTGTAGTACTGAATAATTCCCTAATTGAAAAGCGATATTTCCTCCTGCGGTATGCAATGTTATGGAACCAATATCCAACTTTTTATGCCAAAAAAGCTGCGACGTTGTAATCGCTTGTATTTTACTGGGTTCAATAATATCATTGCTCACATCCCAAGCGCCACTTTGCTTTATTATAAAATTCTCGTGGATAAACAATCGGTCATTTTTGAATTTAAAATACTGGATTGCTCCAATAAAAATCACATAAATTGGCATCACATAATTATATTCAAAAATTATAGGTTCAATCCAATGACCAACTGCCATAAAACCAAACAAAGGTAATCCTATTGAAAGAATAACAGAAAAAACAAGTTTACGAAAATTAGGCTGAAGCATTACTCCCTTTTCAGGAATTTGATGAAATAATAACGTCAATATGGAATCTCTTTCGGCTTCACTGCATCCCGGAATTTCTATTATTGATTTCCGTTCTTCCTTTTCACCCCCGGTAGCTTGTTTGATTTGTAGTTCTAAAATTCCCATTTTTTTTTGGAAATAATTTCTGGTAACGGACGTGATCTGAACTTTTTCAGGTTTGATGATAGTGCTTTTCGTATTCAACAAGCCAAAAGACAACAACAAAGATCCTTTTTGTCTCGCTATTCTATAATCATAATATTTAAAAACCGTACGGATCACATTTACAACCAGAACCACAACAAACAACAACAGTATTGATATTAAAATAGTTTGCAACACTACATTTTTATCAATGTATAATCCTACTTTCTCCTTATAAGCATTGCTTTCTTCTCCAAAATTTTGAAAATTCTCATATATAGTACTAAAAAAAATTACCAATAGAGCGATACTTCTGCCATAATTAGATGTAATTCCAACTTTCAGCAAACTCAAAAAACTGATTTTAATAAAAGGATGCGCAGCTTCAAATAGTTTTTGCTCGGTTTCCTCCAATACAGTTTCTTCAGCGCCAATTTCATTCTTTATATCTTCGTTTTCTAACAAACGAAATTTCAATTCCAAAGCCAGTTCTTGCGAAATCGCTTGAATAGCGCCTTCTTTTTTATTGCTTCCGGCTGTGTCTACATCCAATTCATAAACTCCAATTAATTTTTGAATAAAAGACTGATTGATATTTACCTGTTGGATTTTACGCAGCTGAATCGCGGTTTTGGTTTTATTGAAAACGCCATCTGTAATTATAAATTCCTGATTTTCGGCATCCAAAAAGAAAGTGAAATTCAGGTATTTCAAATAAGAAACAACTCCAACACTCACAAAGAGGGCAAGCATCCCAAAGAAAAAATACAATTTATTAACCTCATCAAACTTGAAAATCCAAATCACAATCATAGGCCACAACGCTCTGGCGTAATACTGAAGCGTGTAAAAAAACATCACTAAAATCCCTATTGAAGATTGCCTCTGTGGCTGACTAAAATCGGCTCCCATTACAATTGCTTTTGTATTTTACCCATCAACAACTGTTTGATATTTTCGGCTTGTTCTTTTTCAATTCCGGGAATTTCAATATCACTGGAATTTCCGCCAGCAGTAAAAATTTCAATTTTGGCCAAACCAAAATAACGTGAAATCAGTCCTTCATGCAATGCCACATGTTGCACTCTGTTATAAGGAATTACAATCGTATTTGTAGCAATTATTCCGTGTCTGAAAAGCACATCGTGTTCCCTGAATGCAAATCCTTTTTTATGGAATCCAATAATAGAAAACACTACCAACAAAGCTGAGAATACGGGAATAACAGCTCCTATAATCAACCAGACTCTTCCTGAAAACAGTTCCGGTTTAAATGTTGAAATTAATATTGGAACAAGAATAAGTATGCCAATAAATAACGCCAAATTAATCAATACTACCCTAATATATTTAGGATGTAAATTCATAAAAGTGACTTTCTCAAATTTTGGAAGTTGGCCCGTATCAATTGTTTCGTTTGTGAAATTTTCCATTTGTAAATTTTAGTTTTTTTTGCCACAAAGACCACTAAGGCGCGACGTTTTTATTTGAGTCTTTTGAGTCTGATTACTGAAACTGTTAATGAGATTTCTTCTTCGTCGAAATGACAAATTACGACTGCGTTCTTGATGGCGACCGACTACTGAACACTAATAACTGAATACTCAATTACGGCAACCATTTTTTCTCAAAATTCGGTTTTCTTTTCTCAAGAAAAGCATTCCTGCCTTCTTTAGCTTCTTCGGTCATATAGGCAAGTCTAGTGGCCTCACCGGCAAAAACCTGTTGTCCCACCATTCCATCATCCGTAAGATTCATCGCAAATTTTAGCATTTTAATAGCCATTGGAGATTTTTGCAAGATTTCCTGCGCCCATTCGTAAGCCGTATTTTCTAATTCAGCGTGAGGAATCACAGCGTTCACCATTCCCATATCCATAGCATCCTGAGCCGAATAATTACGTCCCAAAAAGAAAATTTCACGTGCTTTTTTCTGTCCCACCATTTTAGCTAAATAAGCTGAACCATATCCACCATCAAAACTGGTTACATCGGCATCAGTTTGTTTGAAAATAGCGTGTTCTTTACTTGCCAAAGTCAAATCGCAGACCACATGTAAACTATGTCCGCCGCCTACAGCCCATCCAGGAACTACGGCGATAACTACTTTTGGCATGAATCGGATTAAGCGTTGTACTTCTAAGATGTTCAAACGATGCTGTCCGTCATCGCCTACATATCCTTGATGACCACGTGCGTTTTGATCGCCTCCGCTACAAAAAGAATATACGCCATCCTTAGAAGAAGGTCCTTCGGCAGAAAGTAAAACTACTCCAATTGAAGTATCTTCCTGCGCATCATAAAAGGCATTATACAATTCAGCTGTCGTTTTTGGACGAAATGCATTGCGCACATCCGGCCTGTTAAAAGCAATTCTGGCAACGCCATTGCATTTCTTATAAGTGATATCTTCGTATTCTTTAGCAGTAATCCAATCCATTACAATTGATTTTAATTATTATAGTGTAAAAATAAATCATTTTTTACATTTTATCTATTCTATTTAGACAAGCTTATGGTAATATTTCTCTCATTAAAGGCTTTGTAATGTTAAAAAACGACCAAAAAATAGCGTTTTAACAGTTGGGAATCCAAATTATTTCTAACTTTATAATCAGCTAATCAGATAAATACGAATTATTTATCTCATTTAATTATTGATTTTTCACTGATTTATTAACCTAAAAAAAGAATGTATTGAATATCATTAAAAATGTTGTCACTCGTTTTTCTACGGTAATAACTTATAACACTATTTCAAAAGCCCTGATTAACGAGTTTATGAGAAAATCATTTGCTTCAGCAGTAAAAATAAAAGTAACACCCACGGTTAACTAAAGAGCTATTTTTCTTGTTCTTGCATAAGTGAGACATTAATAAACAATTGTTTAGAAAATTATCTTCCAATATATATAAAACCAGTGGCTTTATTGTGAAATTATTTTCAAAAATGCTACGCAACTGACTGGACATTTAAAGACAAACTATTCTTTAAAGTACTTTATGCTTACGTTATTGTTTTAAAAATAGTATCCTGAATACTATAGTGTTAGAGGTGGATAAAGTTACTTTGAACATCCAATTTATTTTAATGTTGTCAGAATTTATTATTCTAAAACAATATTAAAAAGAGAAAGACTAATCATACCGATTAGTCTTTCTTTTTTTAATTTACATTGAACATTGTTTAAACATTTTATATTTTTTCTAAATCATTTAGAAATTAATCTACAGTAAGAATATGCTCCTTGACTAAACTTCCTAAATTTTTTAATGGTTGCAAACGATAAAACATAAAAATAGTGTTGGTATTATTTTACTCCTTAATTAAGTAAATTCCGTCTTCCTTGATTTCGATTAATTTCTCTCGGTATAAAGCACCAATGGCTTTCTTGAAGGTTTTCTTGCTCATTTTTAAAACTGTTTTAATGTCTTCCGGGTGTGAATTGTCCGTCAAACGCAAAAAACCTCTGCTGGCTCTTAACTCATCTAGAATTTTATCTGCATTGGGCTCGATACTTTGGTACCCCTGAACCTGCAATGCCACATCAATTTTATTATCAGGGCGAATCGTCTTAATGTAGCCGCGCATGCGGTCTCCTGTTCGAATTGCATCATCATACACTTCATCTTTGTACAACAAACCTTTATGTTTCTCGTTGATAATTACGTTAATTCCTATTTCAGTAATGTGCGAAACAATCAAATCCACTTCTTCTCCTTTTTCAACCGTTAGCTCCTCATTTTTTAGAAATTGGTTGGTTTTACTGGAAGCCACCAAACGATTAGTTTTTTCGTCCATATAAAGATAAACCAAGTAGCGTTTGCCTTTTTCCATAGGACGCGCCTGCTCTTTGAACGGAACCAAAATATCTTTTTCCATTCCCCAATCCATAAAAGCACCAATCTGATTGGTATAATTCACACGCAAAAGCGCAAATTCATTCAATAATATATACGGTTCTAATGTGGTGGCAACGGGTCTTTCTTCGTGGTCTAAATACACAAAAACAATCAACTCCTCGCCTATTTCAAATTCGTTTGGTACATATTTGTTAGGCAACAGAATGTCGTGAATTCCTTCGGGATCTTTTTCTGGATTACCTAGAAACAAACCCACTTTGGTATCGCGTAATATGGTAAGCGTATTGTATTTTCCTATTTCAATCATTTTCTTTCAATTTCTAAAGTGCAAAGGTACGAAGTTTGAAAATAGTAAATTAAGAAACCGTCCACAAAAAAACAAAGCCCGAATCCGAGGTTTTTTGGTTTTCCAGAAGCATCACTTTCCGTTGTTTCATTATGAGTTGTACTGCCGACTATTTAGTATCTTTTACTCATCAGTGGACGTAAACCAAAAATGAAAGAGCTACTTTAGAATAAAATTAGTTGTTTTTTTTATAAACGAATAAAAATTCCGTAAGATTACACAAATACAAAAAGTCCAATGAAAGTAGATTCATTGGACTTTTTGTAAATAAAAAAATAGCACTAAACCTTTTTAAAAATAATTGGCTATTCATAAAAAATAAAAGGCCGTCTTTTGGGGGAAGACAGCCTTTTAATTATAAAAAAATACTCAACTTAAATTTTTGCGAAGATATTTGTGTAATATTTTTTACCCGTTGCAGGATCCTCTTTTATTGCAATTCCAAAATGGGTAAAATTACCCTCTATATTTTCTTTATGACTAGGACTGGCTAACCAAGCATTTAAAGCCGCTTGTGGTGTATTGTAATTATAAGCAATATTTTCGCTCACGGATGTGGCTCCTAATGTTTTCATTATATTTTCGGAACGAGCCACAAAATCATTATGATTCACTACATTATTTGCAATCATATAATGATCATGTTCTTCTGATTTGTAAGACATGTGATTAATTTTTTCTAAAGGTGTTAAACCCTTGCGAACTCTGTGAGCATTAATCAAATTCATCGTTTCTATTTCGATCGAATTGTATGAATAAACAGTTACTTTCTTTGCTACGGCATCAGCTGTTTGAGTATCAGAAGAGTCTGAAGAACAGGAATTCATAGTGCATATTACAGTCACGAGCAATAACGCACGAAGTAATTTTAGCTTCATAAGAGTAGTAGTTTAAGTGTAAAGTAAATTGTGGGGCAAAAAACTTTAAGAATAATTAATAGATGCTTTTTATTATTAATTAAAATTACATCTTTTATCGTTAAACTACCAAAAATAATCGACTAACTACATTATAAAGATATTTATATATGTATATTTCCTACTTTAAGGAGAGAGTCTGTCCATTTTCCAAGAATAATCGTGTTGACTTGTATAACGAATTCTATCATGTAATCGATTGGGCCTTCCTTGCCAAAACTCTACTTCTAAAGGAGTTACTAAAAATCCGCCCCAGTGTTTGGGTCTCGGAATTACAACACTCTCAAAATCTTTTTCTAACTGCTTCAGGTTTTCCTCTAAATAGCCTCTGGAAGGAATCACTTCACTTTGGTTAGAAACTATTGCGCCTAATTTACTGCCATCAGGTCTGGATTCAAAATAACTATCAGAAGTCATTTCCGATGTTTTTTTTGCAATTCCTTTAATGATTACCTGACGCTCCATAGTATGCCAAAAAAAAGACAGGCACACATTAGGATTTTCAGCAATAGCCTTACCTTTTTCTGAATTGTAATTGGTATAAAAAATAAAACCTTCTTCAGTAAATTTTTTCAATAAAACAACTCTAGACTTGGGAAAACCATCTAAACCTATTGTAGCAACCGTCATAGCATTTACTTCGCTTTCGCCACCATAATCTTCTACTTCATGAAACCAGCGATTAAACAAATTTATTGGGTCTTCCGGAATATTCGATTCTAATAATTCACTCTTTTCGTATGATTTTCTGTAATTACTTAAGTCGTTCATATTTCATTGTTTTAAAAATGTTTGATTGTTGAATGATTTGATAAAAATTATCAAAAAATCCAAATACTATTTTATACTCTAAATTGATTTCTGTATTTAAAACTCAAAGCTTTTTCCATCATCTGCTAAGAGTACTGAGGGGAAAATAGTTTCGGCTTCTTCTTTAAACAATCCGATATTTTCATATCGGGTGGAATAATGTCCTAAAACTAATTGTTTAGCATTTGCTTTCAAAGCTATGGTTGCAGCTTCTTTAGCTGTAGAATGTAATGTTTTTTTGGCCAGATTTTCCTCCGATTGAAGGAAAGTAGATTCATGGTACAACACATCTATATTTTCAATTATAGGAAGTATCTCCTCATTGTAAGCAGTATCTGAGCAAAATGCATAATTCTTTGCCGGAATAGGATCAAATGTCAATTTGTCGTTTGCTATGATTCTTCCGTCTTCCAACGCGATGTCTTTCCCATTTTTTATTTTTTGGTAATAGCAACTCTCTATTTCATAATTTTGAACGGCATCCAAATTCAGTTTTCGGTCTCCTAATTTTTCTTGGAACAAAAAACCATTTGTATACACGCGGTGTTTTAATGGAATGGTTTTTACCAAAACCTTGTCGTCTTCAAAAATAATTTCGCTTTCCAGCGATTCCAATTCATGAAAGAACAAACCGTAATTGGTCCAAGAATTAGACAATCGCAATTGCAACTTGATAATTTCTTTGATGCCCTTTGGACCATAAATATGCAAATCCGTAGTTCTGTTGAGCAAAGTAAATGTGGATACTAAACCCACTAATCCAAAGAAGTGGTCTCCGTGCAAATGGGAAATAAAAACATGGTTTATTTTAGAAAATCGTATTTTATTCTTCCGCAATTGCACTTGGGTTCCTTCTCCGCAATCAATCAAAAAAAGTCTGTTTTTTATGTCTAAAATCTGGGAAGTAGGATTGGTAAAGGTTCGTGGAGTGGCTGCATAGCAACCGAGGATTGTTAGTTTCAAGTTTAATTTATTCGGTTATTTGGTTAACTGTTTAATCGTTATTTCATATTTGTTTAAATAAATTTGGCGGTTAAAAAGTAACCGAGTGTTCTAACTTAAAAACCTAAATCTCTTTCAATCTCCTCCATTTCAATAATATCATGAGACTCTAATAGTGAAGGCACCACAGTTAATTTCTCAGGAATGGCATTGTAATCAAAATCAGAAGTGACAATTACAAAAGATTTTTTAGCTTTTTTATGTTGTTTTGACAATGGCATAAATAATTTAACATCATTTGTTGACAAATCGTTATGCAACAAAAGATCAATTATTATGTTGTGTTTTTCGAATGTTTTATATTGATGGGTAACCTTCATTAAAAAAGAAGTAAAATCACCCTGAGTATCCCTAATCGTTATCGTATGTCCTTTTTGATCTACTTTCATTGTATTAAATTTCAGAGACTGCATCTTTAATAGCAGTATGGTTTATAAGTAGCTAATTTACAAAGTTTTAAATTAGTTTATTGAATTTTTGAAGCCAAAAGATAAATAACCGCCATTCTAATTGCTACACCATTTTCTACTTGGTTCAAAATCACGGATTGATGGGAATCAGCCACTTCACTTGTAATCTCTACACCGCGATTAATAGGTCCGGGATGCATAATTATAATTTCTTTATTAAGAGAATCCAAAAGTGGTTTATCAACTCCATATAGTTGTGCATATTCCCTTGTGGATGGAAAATAATTGACATCCATACGTTCATTTTGCACACGTAACATATTGGCAACATCACACCATTCTAATGCTTTTCTTAAATTAGGTTCCACAGTAACGCCAAGCGATTCAATATGTCTTGGAATAAGTGTTTTAGGGCCGCAAACTTTGACCTCAGCGCCTTGCATTTGCAACGCATAGATGTTGGACAAAGCGACTCTGGAATGCAAAACATCACCTACAATGACCACTTTCTTTCCGGCTACTTCACCTAGTTTTTCTCGAATGGAATAGCTGTCTAACAACGCTTGTGTAGGATGTTCGTGTGCACCATCTCCTGCGTTGACGATGCTGGCTTTTACGTTTTTGGACAAGAAATAAGCAGCGCCTGGATTCGCGTGCCGCATCACCACCATATCTACTTTCATCGAAAGGATATTGTTTACGGTATCTATTAATGTTTCTCCCTTTTTGACAGAAGATTGTGCTGCCGAAAAGCTAATAACATCTGCAGACAACCGTTTTTGTGCTAATTCAAAAGAAAGTTTTGTTCTGGTACTGTTTTCGAAGAAAATATTGGCAATGGTAATATCTCGTAACGAAGGCACTTTCTTAATTGGTCGATTAATGACTTCTTTAAAATGATCGGCAGTTTCAAAAATCAGGTCAATATCATTCTTGTTGATGTATTTTATCCCTAATAAATGATTTACGCTTAATTCTTTCATTTTTATTTACGATTATAGTTTTTAATAGGTGGCTTTTGTTTTAAATCTAACTTGTAATTAAATACACACCATCTTCTCCGTCATTTTCTTTCCAGCTCACTTTTACTTTTTCATCATTTATTGCGTCTACCTGTCTGCCTCTATAATCCGGTTGAATGGGTAAATTGCGACTGAAACGTCTGTCTATCAAAACCAGCAGTTCAATTTCCGAAGGTCGCCCAAAAGATTGTATAGCAGTCAAAGCTGAGCGTATGCTTCGTCCGGTGAACAGGACATCATCTATGAAAATGACTTTTTTATTTTCAACAATAAAATTAATCTTGGTTTTATTGGCTTCTAATGGCTTATCTGTTCTTCTAAAATCATCTCTGAAAAAGGTAATGTCCAGATAACCTAATTGAATTTCAGGAGTTTGATATTCTTTTTCCAGAATTTGTTTCAATCGCTCCGCCAAAAAAACACCTCTTGGTTGGATTCCAACTAATATTGTATCTGAAAAATCTAAATGTTTTTCTATTAATTGACAAGCCAAACGATGTAATATGATAGTAACTTCTTTTGCAGTAAGTAATACTTTTTGACTCATAGTAATTGTGTAGTTTGGTTTGGCAAATATACAAATTCCAATTTATGATATTATAATTAAAAAGGGAGAAAATAGCAGCATTTAGGATTTGCCCCATGAAATCCATGTGGCTTTATGCCAAATCATTTCTAAAAGTCCTTGCTTGTGGGTTTCAAGCCACCATTTACAAAAATATAATTGGATAAAAAACAATGCAAATCCTATCAATAAGCAAAAGATAGCGCCAGTATATTTAAAAAGTCCCAACCCATATCGGTAATAAATAAATACGCCAATTGCTGACTGAAATATATAATTTGTAAGGCTCATTTTTCCAAACGGAATAAACTTAGAAAATACGTTATTAACAGCATTCTTTATGATAAAAAAAATACTCAATTAATAAAAAATTAAGTGTTTAACGTAACAAATTTATTTATACTTTTTAAAATGCAGTTGTTCCTATATCAGTTGTATTACCAATGGTCACTACGATAGTACTTTTTGTTACAGGCAATAAAGGTAAAACAGGAGTCATAGTTACGTTGTAAGTCCCTGAAGGAAGACCTATAACTAAAAATTCACCGCTTGCATTTGCGTTTGTTGAATAAGATAAACTCGTAAGAACATCAACAGCAGTGACTACAGCTAAACTGCCTACCGGAGTAATTTTACCTTTAATGTTACCACTTATAGCCGCTTCAATTGTTCTAACAACAGGTTTCAATTTATAAGCACCATTTCCTGTATTCACAATTGATTTATTCGCATCAAAATCAAGTAAAACACTATACAAAATTCCTTGTTCAAGTGTTTGGTGTACTTGTAATTTCAGTCCTGATTGTTCAGCACTTGGAGTATTCAAAGGATAGGTTACATTATCAACAACTACCGTATTGTTTGTTCCAAGTATAAGTCTAATTTGAGCAACTTTAGAAATTTGTAAGGTGTCAGTAGCAATAAGAGTACTTTCGCCGTTAGAAAAATCAAGTAGGTTATAAATTCCTTTCTTAACATTCAACGTTACCGTTTCTCCAGCATCTCCAGTTACTTCTACACCTAGTAAATCAATATTTACTTTTTGATATGGCCCCGGAGCGTCAGTCATTTTTACTTGATAAGGATAACTTGAAGCTATTTCTTCGTTGTTATTACATGAAGTCATAATAATTCCTAATACGAAGAAAGATAGAATAATTTTCATTTTTTTCATTTTCAATTGTTTTTTATAGTTATAAAATACTTTAAAATATTTAGTAAATTTAAAAGCAACGTGAAAAAAATTTGTTACATAACTTTAGTATTAAGTTATAGGATTCACACATTAAAACAGCAGTACTATAAGACTTTATTATGCATTAAATTTTTTCCTTTACAATGCGGTCTTTTTTGACATGTAAAACTGTTAATTGCTTTTCTATTGCTTCCATCATAGGCGGAGGTCTACAGAGGTAAAATAATTCATCAGTTACTTTTTGGTTGATTTTAATCAAATTTTCAAAGATTTGACCATATTCATCTACAACACGTTTTTCTTTTGATAGAATATTAATGAAATTATGACCTAATAATTCTTTAAATTCATCTTCTAATATAATATCATCTTTGGTTTTATTATATTACTTTTATGTTTAATTATGGTGGTTAACCACTATTTTGTGATTTTATCCTCTAAATTTCACAATAAACTTAAATAATTATGTAACAACGCTATACTTGAAACCTGTAATTTTATATTTCAAATTAAAGATAGAAATCATGCTAAAAAAATTAACCAGACTATTAATGCTTTCATTGGTACTAATATCATTTTCAAGTTGTTCAATAATAGGAGGAATATTCAAAGCTGGAGTAGGTGTTGGTATATTTATAGTTGTTGCCGTTATCGTTATTATCATTTTTATCATTAATAAGATTTTCGGTAAGAAATAATGATCGTTTAATTAAGATTGACAATTAAAAACTTCTTTTAATAAAAATATCCCGCAATTGCGGGATATTTTTAATCTTAAATATAAATTACTTTTTATACAATATACATTTTAGCTCTCAATTCCTGAACTTTTTCATCATCTAGGTAATCATCAAAAGTCATGTAACGGTCAATCGCTCCATTAGGCGTTAATTCAATTACTCTATTAGCAACCGTTTGCGAGAATTCATGATCATGAGTGGTGAAAATCACAGAACCTTTGTAGTTTTTTAATGAATTATTAAAAGCTGTAATGGACTCTAAATCCAAGTGATTGGTAGGTTCATCCAGCATTAAAACATTCGCTCGTTCCATCATCATTCGAGACAACATGCAACGCACTTTTTCTCCTCCGGATAATACTCTGCAGGTTTTTAAGGCTTCTTCTCCTGAAAAAATCATTTTTCCAAGAAAACTACGAATATTTACTTCATCACGCTCCTCTTCAGTTTTTACCCATTGACGCAACCAATCTACAAGAGAATAATCGTTTTCGAAAAACGAATGATTATCTCCTGGTAAATACGCTTGGTTTGTTGTAACTCCCCAATCATAAGTTCCGGAATCCGCTTTTTGATTTCCATTTAGAATTTCGTAGAAAGCGGTAGTGGCACGTGAATCTTTTGAGAAAAGAACGATTTTATCGCCTTTGGCCATATTCAAATCTACGCCTTTAAATAAAATATCTCCATCTACAGAAGCGCTTAAATTTTGCACATTCAAAATTTGATCTCCTGCCTCACGCTCTTGGTCAAAAATAATTGCCGGATAACGACGACTTGATGGTTTTATTTCGGAAATATTCAGCTTGCTAATCATTTTTTTACGAGAAGTAGCTTGTTTTGATTTGGCTACATTCGCACTAAAACGACGAATAAATTCTTCTAATTCCTGTTTCTTTTCTTCTGCTTTTTTGTTTTGTTGCGCGCGTTGTTTTGCTGCTAATTGACTTGATTCATACCAGAATGTATAGTTTCCGGAATAATGATTTATTTTACTGAAATCTATATCCGAAATATGTGTACAAACGGAATCCAAAAAGTGTCTGTCGTGAGAAACTACAATTACGGTATTTTCATAATTGGCCAAGAAATTCTCTAACCAGGCAATGGTTTCAAAATCCAGATCATTGGTAGGCTCATCCATAATAAGTAAATCCGGATTTCCAAAAAGCGCTTGTGCCAAAAGGACACGAACTTTAATTTTTCCCTCAAGATCTCCCATTAAAGTATAATGATGTTCCTCTGTAATGCCTAGATTTGATAACATCGATGCCGCGTCGGAATCAGCATTCCAACCGTTCATCTCTTCAAATTGCACTTGTAACTCGCCTATCCTGTCCGCATTTGAATCATTGTAATCTAAATATAAAGCATCCATTTCTTTTTTGATCGCATACAAGGTTTTATTCCCCATCATAACGGTCTCCAATACGGTGCTTTCGTCAAACATATTGTGGTTTTGGTTTAAAACCGACATACGTTTTCCTGGTTCCAAATGAATATGTCCCGAAGTTGGGTCCATTTCCCCGGCGATTATTTTAAGAAAAGTAGATTTTCCAGCGCCATTGGCTCCGATAACTCCGTAGATATTACCGTGAGTGAAGGTAGTATTTACTTCGTCAAACAAAATTCGTTTGCCAAACTGAACTGATAAATTATTTACTGTTAACATGAATATTTATTTTATAAAATTTTTGCAAAAATACGAAAAAAATAACGATTTACTGAATTCCAAAAAAATCCATTTTTAACGGTTTTAATTTACGGATTAGAACAACAATTAACAGAAAAAAATCCTGACACAAATTATCAGGATTTCAAAATTCTTACTTCATAAAGCCAATGTTACTTTTCTTGTTTACAACAATTTTTTTAAACTGCCGTAAACTGCTAATTCTACATCGGCGGGACTTCTGGTATTGCATTTCTCTAATAAATCTTCCAATACAGTTTGACTTACTTTTTGTTTTTTATCTATTAAAAGCAATAGCTGCTGGGATACATCACTCAAACTTTTAGACAAGGGCAAAAGAGGTTGCACCAGCGGCGCATTGGCACTTAAAGCAATTAAATCGGAATTTAGGACGATCCACTTCTTAAAAAAGTCAGTCACTATCCCTTTATTCTCCTTGCTTTTATTTGCTAAATATGTATTGACTGCAACATTAAAATCTAGTGCTTCCGAAGCATCCGCATTACAAGCATCCGCAAATAAGGTCAACGGAGAATGCATGCGGTATTTCTTTCCGCCACCATTACGTTTGTAATTTTTCAGTGGTTCACAAAGGTTTGAAAAATCATTCAATGCACGTGTATCTTGATTGTTGCTGATGTTTCTTAAAATCACTTCTTTGTTTCTTATGTGATCAATTCCGAGTTCTTCTAATCGAAAAGAAATCGTTTTCAACCTTTTGCGTAAGCTGTTCATATCGGTAACAGATTCATCAGACCATAATCGCTCAGCTATCGCAGCGGTTCGTGGCCAAATTCTGGAATCTATATTTAATGGCGTTACGAGTTCACTCCACATCGCTGCTTCTCCTCCTAAAACCCTTGCTTTTTCCTCTGGACTAAGAATTATCTTTTTGGGTATGGGATCATTCAAATAATGACTTTCAATACCAAGCATCAAATCAATATAATATCCATTTGACAACACTGTATTGTAACCGCTTTTTGCAGCTTTGATCAATGCTCCACCGGCTTCTTGCCCTTCGTTAGTTCCTCGCCAAGCATGAATTATGGCGTCTTTAGACATGTTTTCAGTCATTATTTCTTCCCAACCCATTAATTTTTTGTTGTATTTTTTCAAGATTGGAATCAACTTCATATTAAAATAAGTTTGCAAATCATGATTACTGGCCAGATTATTATCCTTTTTAAATTGCTGAATAGCAGGATTTGCATTCCACTCCTTCCCATTGTTTTCGTCACCTCCAATATGAAAATAACTACTTGGAAATAACGGGCACACTTCATCAAAAATCGAACTTAAAACTTCGTAGGTTTTTGGATTTATAGGGTCTAAAGTCGCATTGAAAATCCCTGAATTTCTTTGTACTTCATACGTGATTTCCCCCTCACCTACTTTACTTCCTATTTCAGGATAGGCAGTCAGCAATGCCGATGCATGTCCAGGAACATCTATTTCAGGAATAACCAGAATCCCTCTTTCATCAGCATATTTTACAATATTTTTAATTTCTTCCTGAGTATAAAAATTTCCATCTGAGGCTAATTCTGTCAATTTTGGATGATTTTTTAATTCAATTCTCCAACCTTGATCATCGGCTAAATGCCAATGGAAAACATTCATTTTCATCGAAGCCATAGCGTCCAGATTTCTTTTGATAACATCTACCGGTTGAAAATGTCTTGCCGCATCAATCATCAGGCCTCTCCAGGTAAAACGTGGCGAATCCGAGATTTCAACAACCGGAAAGTAAAATGACGTACTATTATTCTGAAGCAATTGTAATAACGTCTCCAAACCATGCAAAGCCCCTAAATCACTTGTGGCATTAATGGTTATTTGATTAGAAGCAATTTTCAATTCGTAACTTTCATCTTCATTAATTTCTATTTTTCCGTTGCGAACACAATTTATCTGCAATTCAGCTTCCGGACTTTCGTTGACTTCTGTCAAAAAACTTTGTTCGAGAAACAATCCCGTTCTGCCATCTAATCGTCGCAGGAAATTGGTTGCGCCTATAAAAATTCTGGGATTAGGATTCCCGGTAATATTCACTTTAAATTTTTTGCTTAAAGCAAAAGTGCCAGCGGTCAACTTTATATTTTGTGGCCAAGGCATCAGGTTTAATTGCTCGGTGGTAATTTGTGCATTCGAAACAAAACTTACTAATAATAGGATCAAAAAGTATTTCATAGTTTATAGGTATTCAATATGTTTTTAATAGTCAAAACGTTTAAAAGCTTCGATGGCTTCATATTCTGCCAGTCCTAAATCATCATATAATTTTGCTGTATGTTTATTGCGGTCTTCGGCACGCACCCAAAATTCTCTGGAATCATTACCTTGAAACATCACGCGGTCTTTTTGCGATTGATGGTATAAAATTGCGTGTCTTTTTAGCATTACTTCTTCTGGACTTAATGGTACTGCCATGTCTATTTCATGAATTTCCCATTCATGCCAAGCACCACGATATAACCACAGCCAGCAATCATTCATAAACGATTGTGGTTTCAACGCTGCCATAGCAGTAAAAACAGCATTAAGACAAACTTCATGCGTTCCGTGCGGATCCGCAAGATCACCAGCGGCAAAAACCTGATGCGGTTTTATTTTTTCGATAATCGCTTTTACAATAGCAATGTCATCCGCGTGGATTGGGTTTTTCTTTATTAGTCCCGTCTCATAAAAAGGCATATCCAGAAAATGGATATTCGATTCATTTAACCCAATGTATCGAACGGCTGCATACGATTCTCTGCGTCTGATAAGTGCTTTAAGTTTCCGAACTTCAAGAGAATCTATTTGATTTTCTGACTTATTATTCAAAAAATCAATAACGGATTGAAAATCAATTTTAGTTTTAGCATCTCCAATGAAATCAGTACAAACCTCAGCAAATTTTAAGGCTTCGTCATCTGTAACAGCGATGTTTCCTGAAGTTTGATACACTACATGAACATCATGTCCTTGTTTTATTAATTTAGAAAAAGTTCCTCCCATGGAAATCACGTCATCATCTGGATGCGGACTAAAAAGAATCACTCTTTTCTTATCAGGATTAGCCCTTTCCGGTCTATGGGAATCATCAGTATTAGGTTTACCTCCTGGCCATCCGGTTATGGTGTGCTGCAACACATTGAACATGTTTATATTCAAGTCGTAAGCTGAACCTTCTAATGCTAAAAGATCAGACATTCCATTATTATTGTAATCTCTGTCGGTCAATTTCAAAATAGATTGATTGGTACTTTGACACAGCCAAACAATTGCTTTGCTTTTTAACTCTTGAGTCCAAATACATTCGCCCACTAACCACGGTGTTTTGAAACGGGTTAATTCTGAAGCTGCCAATTGATCTAAAACGAACGTAGCATTAGCATGATTTTGCAAAAATGTCGCAGGAACTTCAGAGCTAATATCGCCTTGAACAGTTCTTTTTATGACATCGGCTTTATTTTGGCCCCAAGCCATCAAAATAATTCTTTTGGATTTAAGAATCGTAGAAACGCCCATCGTAATGGCTCTTTTAGGAACGTTTTCAATGCCATTAAAATCAGAAGAAGCATCGACTCTGGTAATATAATCCAGTGTAATTATTCGGGTTCCAGAATTAATGTGGGAACCTGGTTCATTAAACCCAACGTGACCCGTACGACCAATTCCTAACAATTGAAAATCAAGTCCGCCGGCATTTTTTATTTTATTTTCATAATCAATACAGTATTGATTCAGCTCTTCAATAGCTATCGTTCCATCCGGTATATTTATATTTTCCGGTTTAATATCAATATGATTAAAAAGATGCTCATGCATGAAATAATGATAGCTGTGGTGGTTCTCTTTTTTCATTGGATAGTATTCGTCCAGATTAAAAGTGACTACATTGCTAAAACTAAGTCCGTCTTCTTTATGCATTCGGACCAATTCTTCATATACTTTTATAGGTGACGAGCCCGTGGCCAAGCCAAGGATACAAACTTTGTTTTCAGCTTGTTTAGATAGAATCAATTGTGCGATTTCCTGAGCAACTAATAAAGACGCTTCTGAAGCATTTTTGAAAATTTTATTATGAATTTTTTCAAATCGTGTTTCTTCAAATTTACCGACACTTTCATAACTGATATCTTTTTTTCTTTCTAAATCACTTTTCATATCGTATTTTTTATACTGAATTATAAAGATAGTTTTTTTAAAAGAGTAAGAAAAATAAAAAATAACATAAATTAGATTGCTCCGAGTATCCAAAAAAATGGAGATTATGAAAATCTTAAACTATTTCTATGGATAAAGTACATTTAATCCCAATTTCAAAGTTACCGTCGTTTTAGAATTAGCAAAAAGGTTAAAAAAAAAGCATCATTTTTTAATAAAACGTGGTGATTCAATAATTATAACAATATTTAGTGTAAATTATTTTTTTTTAATTTACTTAACAAATATATTTACGGTCTTACAGCTATAAAAGTATTTAGTTTTAATCATTAACCAATGTATACTTATGAATTCAGAACAAACAAAGTCTAACAATTCCGCGCTTTACACGCTCATAACCGTATTTTTCTTTTGGGGTTTTATTGGAGCATCAAACGGAATTTTTATTCCATTTTGCAAAGCTAAATTTGGCTTAGACCAATTTCAAAGTCAACTTATCGATTTTGCTTTTTATGGGGCTTATTATATCGGAGCTTTATTGCTTTTTATTTTTAGCAGTATCGCCAAAAAAGATATTTTAAACGGTTGGGGATTCAAAAAAGGAATTATTTACGGATTATTGATAAGTACGTTTGGAGCTCTGCTTATGATTTTAGCGGTAACACAAGGAAGTTATTTGTTTATTCTTGGTGCATTATTCATTGTAGCTCTTGGTTTCTCACTGCAACAAACATCGGCACAGCCGTTTGCTGCTTCACTGGGCGAACCACATTCAGCATCAAGCAGACTAAATCTTGCTGGTGGAATCAACTCATTGGGCACCACAATAGGACCGATAGTGGTTTCTATCGCCTTGTTTGGTGTTATTGCAGGAGTTAATATCGAAGAATTTGCTCAAAAACCAGATTCATTAGATTCTATGAGAATCCTTTATGTATTTGTTGGAGGACTCTTTTTATTGGCAGCAGCCTTATTCCATTTTTCTAAAAAGTTACCGGCCGGAAAAAGTGATTCTACTTTTGAAACGGCGAATAAAGCAATGAAAACACTAATTGCGATCACTGTAATTTTGGTTGCCATTTTTGCTTATATCTTTTCCCGTTATGAAGATGCTGAATTTATTACTCGTTTTATCGAGAACAAAGAAAAAGATTACTTAGGATTAGCCTTAACGGTTTCTACACTTTTGGTAGTTGTTATTGGATTATTTTTCGCCAATACAACGGCTCAAAAAAATCCTGAAGGATGGGGAGCCATGAAATACCCACAATTAGTTTTGGGAATGTTAGCCCTTTTCGCTTACGTAGGTGTCGAGGTAACTATAGGAAGTAACCTTGGTGAATTATTGGTGACTGCTGATTTTGGTTCAATAGCTGGACCTGCTTTAGCGCCCTATATGTCTATGTATTGGGGAAGCTTAATGATTGGGCGTTGGGCAGGAGCCATTACAGTTTTCAACCCGTCATCTCAACTAAAGAAAATTTTACTTATCGTAGTTCCTTACATAGCTTTTGGAGTCGTATTAGCCGCTAACGCTATTTCCGGACAAGATGTAACACCTTTATATGCTTATGCATTTGTAATTTTGTTCCAAATCGCTGGTTTCTTTTTAGGAAAAGATCAACCGTCTAGAACCTTAATGATTTTTGGTTTAATGGGAATGACAGCCATGCTTATTGGTTTATTCACTACGGGTACAATCGCTATTTTTGCTTTCATGAGCGGTGGATTATTCTTAAGTATCATGTGGCCTTCTATTTTCTCATTAGCAATTGCAGGTTTAGGAAAATATACCTCCCAAGGTTCAGCCTTCTTGGTGATGATGATTTTGGGTGGTGGTATTATCCCGCCATTACAAGGAAAACTGGCAGATATTATAGGAATTCATGCTTCTTACTTCATTCCTGTTTTATGTTTCGCATTCATCGCATTCTACGGATGGAAAGTAATTGGAATTTTGGAAAAACAAGGAATCGGAAAAGAAGTAGAAGTTGGTGGCGGACACTAATCAAAAATATAATACCAAACCATATTGAAACCAAACCAATAAAAAAAATCCCATTTCAAATTTGAAATGGGATTTTTTTATTCAATTCGCTGAGACTCAAAATGGCTCACCGAGCATTTTTTATTTATTTCCTTTCTCAAAATCAGCCACAAATTGCGCCAATCCGATATCAGTCAATGGGTGTTTTAATAAGCCGTAAATGGCAGAAAGTGGTCCGGTGATCACATCAGCACCAATTTTCGCACAGTTTACAATGTGCATCGTGTGACGCACTGAAGCAGCCAGAATTTGAGTTTCGTAACCGTAGTTATCATAAATTAATCTTATTTCTTCGATCAAAGCCAAACCGTCTGTAGAAATATCATCTAAACGACCAATAAACGGAGAAACATAAGTAGCTCCCGCTTTAGCAGCCAATAAAGCCTGACCAGCCGAGAATACTAAAGTTACATTTGTTTTTATACCTTTATCCGAAAAGTATTTAGCAGCCATCACTCCCTCTTTAGTCATCGGCAATTTTACCACGATTTGCTCGTGTAAATCCGCCAACTCTTCACCTTCTTTTACCATTCCGTCGTAATCCAAAGCATTTACTTCGGCACTAACATCACCATCAACAAGATTACAAATGTCAACATAATGTTTCAAAATGTTGTTTTTTCCTGTGATTCCTTCTTTTGCCATTAATGTTGGATTAGTTGTAACACCATCCAAAACGCCCAACGCCTGTGCTTCCTTAATCTGAGCTAAATTAGCCGTGTCAATAAAAAATTTCATATTATATAATTTAATTGTGTGTTTCTAATTCTTTGGGCGTGACCCAAGGGTCGGGCTTTCCGCTTCAATCTTTTATTTTTTAAAGAAAAAATAAAAGGATTTTCACTGTAATCCCTCACGCTAATAAATTCGGTGCAAAATTACAACTTATAATGGCTCATCAGCATTTTTTCATATACTTTATCTGGTAAAATTCTTTTCAAAACAATTGAAATTTTTTGCATAAAAACGCCCACTTTATAATGAATTTTAGGTTCTGGAGTTTGGATAATCTGATAGACCGCTTCAGCCATTTCATTTGGATTACTGCCGCTGTCCACATGTTCATCCATCGTTTTCAAGGTGTTTCCGTACGGAGTTTCGTAAGCGGAACCCTTTAGCACCGGAGCATGAAAACGTCCCGAAGCAATATTTGTCGCAAAATCTCCCGGTGCCACATTCGTAATATGAATACCAAAGGATTTCACTTCCATTCGCAACGCTTCAGTGATGAGTTCAAGGGCACCCTTTGAAGCAGAATAAACACTTCGATACGGCAAACCCATATATCCCGCAATAGAAGTCACGTTGATGATTAATCCTGATTGTTGTGTACGCATTTGTGGTAACACTGCTTTCATTACTTCAATTGGGCCAAAAAGATTAGTCTCAAAATTATTCTTAATTTCATGCATCGGAATTTCTTCCAATGGTCCCGTAATCCCAACACCAGCGTTGTTAATGACAACATCAAGCCTTCCGGAGGTCGCAATCACTTTGGCTACAGCTGCATGAATCGAATCCGAATCCCGAACATCTAAAGCAATTAGAGGAAAAACCGAATTTAAAATTCGTTCCGGATTTCTACTAGTTCCGTACACAACAAAACCTTTATGGTGTAAAAATTCGCCAATAGATTTCCCTATTCCTGAAGAACCGCCTGTTATTAAAACTACTTTATTCATGATTATTGATGTTTATTGTACGAAAGATCCAAAAATAAAAAAATCCTCCCGAAGGAAGACTACTTATTTGTGTGAATTTAGAAAAGAATCTGAAATAAATTTAGATTAAAAAAATGGCAAGCGACCTACATCGCACCGCTCAACCACGTACCCTTGCTATGTTCCCATCCTGGGGGAGTCTGCAGGAGCTGGTCGTGTAGGACTTGCCGGTGCAAATATACAATCTTTTTATATTTTTACAAGAGCTTTAATCATTAAAAAATAACGTTATATTGGGGTATCAAAAATTCAAACAATGAAAAATCATAACTTCCTATCTATCATTTTATTAGGAATCACTTTAGCAAGTTGCAACGAGGAAAAAAAAGGCCAAAACACTTTATTTACCTTTGATAATTCTAAATTTTCAGCATTATATACCCCACAAGAAGTCCTTTCTTTAGCGGTTTTGAATCCCAATTCAAAAAAAGTAGATAGCATTATTTACTACGTCAATGATAAAAAAATTGCTTCTAAGAAAGGTCTTGATAAACTATCATTGGAATTAAAAGATCAAAAATTAGGAAACCAAGACCTGAAAGCCCTTGTTTATTATGAAGGACAAACCGCTGAGGCTACTGGAAGAGTAGAATTAGTTTCCGGCATTCAACCAAAACTATTAAAATATACCATTGTAAATACCTATCCGCACGACATTCAAGCCTACACGCAAGGATTAGAGTTTTACCGTGACACGCTGTATGAAGGAACTGGAAACGGTTCTGGAAACAGTTCTGGAATAAAAGGGATTTCGAGTTTAAGAAAAACAAACTATAAAACTGGAGAAGTATATAAAAAAGTAGAACTGGCTGACAATTATTTTGGGGAAGGAATTACGATTCTCAACAACAAAGTATACCAACTGACTTGGCAAAACAATGAAGGATATGTGTATAATGCTGATACTTTCAAAAAAGAAAAAACGTTCCCCTATTTCAAATCAATTGAAGGTTGGGGATTGACAAATGACGGAACTTATTTATACCAATCAGACGGAACCGAAAAAATTTGGATCATTGATCCAATCACATTCAAAGAAGTAGATTACTTGAACGTATATTCCTTTGAAACAAAAATAAAAGCAATCAATGAACTCGAATGGATTGATGGTAAAATTTATGGAAATGTGTACCAGAAAGATGCCATTGCAGTCATCAATCCTAAAAATGGAGCCGTTGAAGCAATTATCAATCTTGCTGATTTGAAGAAAAAAATTACCCAATTACCTGATACAGATGTCCTAAACGGAATTGCCTACAACCCAAAAACCAAAACCATTTTTGTGACCGGAAAAAACTGGGATAAAATGTTTGAAATCAAAGTTTCTGAATAATTTTATATAAAATGACAACGCTACTTATCAATATCAAAGAATTACTCCAGATTAGGGAAACTGCTATTGCTAAAGTTTCCGGTGCTGAAATGGCAATTCTTCCCACCATCAAAAATGCCTTTTTGGTCATTAGTGACAACCTGATTGCTGATTTTGGATCAATGGATAATTTGCCGGAATTACATGCTGACAAAATAATTGATGCCACTGGCAAAATAGTTTTACCTTCATGGTGTGACAGTCACACGCACATTGTGTATGCGGGAAATAGAGAACAGGAATTTGTAGATCGGATTAATGGCTTGTCGTATGAAGAAATCGCCAATTGTGGTGGTGGAATTTTAAATTCAGCTACAAAACTCAACGAAACTCCCGAAGATGAAATTTATAACCAATCCAAGGTGCGTCTGGAGGAAGTCATGCAACTGGGAACCGGAGCTGTAGAAATCAAATCAGGATATGGCTTGACGCTGGATGGAGAATTGAAAATGCTTCGAGTGGTTCAGCGGCTATCAAAAAATTATCCCATTACTATAAAAGCAACTTTTCTGGGTGCTCACGCTTTTCCATTGGAATATGCAACAAACCATCAAGGTTATATCGATTTAATTATCAACGATATGCTTCCTGAAATTGCCAAAAACAAACTGGCAGATTTCATCGATGTGTTTTGTGAAGCGGGTTATTTTACTGTTGAAGAAACCCGAAAAATTATGGAAGCCGGAATTAAATTTGGCTTAAAGCCAAAAATTCACGTCAATCAGTTCAACTCAATTGGCGGAATTCAAGCAGGAATTGAATACAACGCGTTATCAGTAGATCATTTAGAGGTTATGAAACCGGAAGATATCAAAGCGTTGAAAAATACCGACACAATGCCTGTTGCATTGCCTTCTTGCTCATATTTTTTAAGCATTCCCTACACTCCCGCACGAGCAATGATCGCGGCAGGACTTCCTATTGCCCTTGCAACGGATTACAATCCGGGCTCTACTCCTTCAGGAAACATGAATTTTGTTGTAGCAACGGCATGCATCAAAATGAAAATGACTCCCGAAGAAGCCATCAATGCTGCCACAATAAATGGAGCTTACGCCATGGGAATTTCTGAAACTCATGGAAGCATTACTATTGGCAAAAAAGCAAATCTAATTATTACAAAACCCATTACATCCTATTACCAGCTTCCATACGCTTTTGGCAGTACTCTAATTGAAACGGTACTGATTGAAGGTGAAATTATTTCATAAAAAAAGAGGAACAGCACGTTCCTCTTTCCTAATTATTTCAATTTTTGATTATCTCAACACAAAACTTGTTTTTGAAACTAAAACATCTTTATTAAAAATATTGATAAAATACGTTCCTTTAGCAAAATCTTTCCCTTTTAAATCCTCAGAAACTAGAATTGTTTTGTTTTCATATTTCACATTAGTTGCAAAACTGTATGTTAACGTATTCTCACCAAAATTTTCCGTTTTCTTGTCTCCTAAAACATTGTTTTTGCTGTCAATTACTTGTACGTAATACATTTTGTCACCGGACTTAGCAATTTGATTTTCAGCAATCGTAAAATTAACTCTTAAAACATCGGCTCTACTTGCTTTGTCTGTTTCAATTTGTTTTCCAGAACTTCTTAATTTAAAAGCTGTTCCTCTAGTATTTAAAACCGTTAATTTAGATCCTTTTTCAACCGCTTTAGATAATTCTTCGTTTTGTCCAACTAATACTTCGTTGTATTTTTTAGATTCTCCCAAGACCACTACAGTACTGTCTCGTTGTGTAGTTAAGGTTGTGTTTTCTTTTTTCAACCCTTCATTTTCAGCCATTAAAACTTTCATATTTCCCTGCAAAGCATTGAATTGAGTTCTGTATTTAGATAATGAAGCTACATCCCCTTTGGACTTACTCAAATCATTCATCAAGTTTACTACTTTATCTCTTTCTTGAATTAACTCATCAGACATGGATGTGTTTTCAGCAATTGCGGCATCATACGTTGATTTTAATTCCTGCAAATCTTTCATAACCGATTCTTTTTCGGTCAATGTAGTTTTCAATTCTGTTTTAACGGTATCTGCGTCGGAAGTCATTTTAAAAATGTAAACCAAACTCCCCACTAATAAAATAGCCAACACTGCTATAACCGCCTTAAGACTTGAACTGCTTTTTTGATTTTCCATCTTTTAATTAATTTAATTTCTACAAATTTAACAATATATAACTAATGAATAACGCAAGTTGATACATTTATATTATTTTTGGGAAAAAATATTTTTTTTAATGGAAAAAATTATACGCTTTACAATTCATGATCTTGCAAAAATTACGAACCACAGAAGTGGCGAGATAAAGTTTGGAGAAAAAATGATAACCATCCCAAAAGATGTTGATTCAATTGATTTTCTAACAACCTGTGAGGCTAAATATGTATTATTTGGTATTCCCGAAGACATTGGAATAAGAGCTAATTTTGGCCGACCCGGGGCGGCTTCAGCTTGGGACAGTGCCATAAAAAGTATCGCTAATATTCAGCACAATCGTTTTTGTAAAGGAAGTCAGTTAATTGTTTTAGGGCAATTAGACGTAAGTGAGAAAATGCAGGAAGTAGAACACCTTGATTTTAATGATATTGATGATCGTTTTAAGTTAAGCCAATTAGTTGAAAAAATAGACAAAGATGTCTCTCATATCATTTTTAACATTATAAAATCAGGTAAAACTCCAATAATCATTGGTGGCGGACACAATAATTCATACGGAAATATAAAAGGAACTGCACTCGCCAAAGGCAAACCTATTAATGCAATCAATTTTGATGCGCATTCTGATTTTAGGATTATAGAAGGACGTCACAGTGGCAATGGTTTTTCGTATGCTTATGAAGAAGGTTTTTTGAAAAAATATTTTATTTTTGGACTACATGAAAACTACACTTCAAAAAGTGTGTTGGATATCATTAAGAAAATAGAGGATCGAGTTCGTTTTAACACCTATGATAGTGTAAGTATTAGAAGAGAAAAAAACTTTGATCAGGAAATGGCGCTCGCTTCGGAATTTATAAATGATGATTTTTTTGGAATAGAGATCGACTTGGATGCTATTCCTAATATTGCCTGCAGTGCCATGACTATGAGTGGATACTCTGTGGAGCAACTTAGGCAATTTATATACTATTTTGCCAAAAATAAAAATGCTGCCTATTTACACATTTGTGAAGGCGCACCGGATTTAGGCGAAGAAAAAAACAATCATTTAATAGGTAAACTGATAGGCTATCTGGTGACTGATTTTATTAAATCGAACCAGCAGATTGTCTAACTGGTTAAATGATAAATTGCTTAAACGAATACCTATTAACCTAATCGATAAATAACACTACCTTTGCAGCACTATCTATGTACTTAATACATGATATTTAATATTTAAAATATGTTATTCGAAGATTTATCACTTTCAAAAAGTATACAAAAAGCCGTATTTGAACAAGGCTATTTAGAAGCAACTCCAATACAAGAACAAGCCATTCCAATCGTATTATCAGGTAGAGATATGATTGGTTGTGCCCAAACCGGTACCGGAAAAACGGCCGCATTTGCCATTCCTATTATTCATCAATTGCATAGAATAGTAGGGTCCTCTAAAAAAGCAAGTCCAATCCGTGCTTTAGTCATCACCCCAACCCGAGAATTGGCCGTTCAAATTGGACAAAATTTTGACCAATATGGAAAATACACAAACTTAGTGCAACTTACTATTTTTGGTGGCGTTTCTCAAGTGCCACAGGTAGAAATGCTAAAAAAAGGAATTGATATCCTGATTGCTACTCCAGGACGTTTGCTAGACTTAGTCAAACAAGGTTTCATCGATTTAGACCATTTGCATACTTTAGTCCTTGACGAAGCGGACCAGATGCTGGATATGGGATTTGTAAATGATGTCAAAAAAATTGTAAAACTGACCCCTAATAACAGACAAACCTTATTTTTCTCGGCTACAATGCCAATGGCCATAAGAGAATTAGCCGAAATGTTTCTGAAAGATCCTGCAACAGTTACCGTATCTCCTGTTTCTTCTACAGCTGAAAACGTAGAACAACGCGTATATTTTGTTGAAAAAGCAGAAAAAAGAAATTTGCTGTATCATTTAATTAAGAACGAAAAACTGTCTAATGTTTTGGTTTTTTCAAGAACAAAACACGGAGCTGACAACGTTGTAAAAGCATTGCGCAAACACGATATTGCTGCCGAAGCGATTCATGGTGACAAGTCTCAAAATGCCAGACAACGCGTTTTAGAAGGATTCAAGAATAAAGAAGTGAATGTTTTAGTGGCTACTGATATTGCAGCCAGAGGAATTGATATTGATCAATTACCATTTGTCATTAATTTTGATTTACCCAATATTCCCGAAACGTATGTACACCGAATTGGCAGAACCGGTCGTGCCGGAAATGAAGGTGTTGCAATTTCTTTTTGTAGCAAAGATGAGCACCAATATTGGAAAGACATTCAGAAATTAATAAAAGTAGATGTAAAAACCGTAAGTGATCACCCATACGGTTGGCATTCAGGAAGTCCTGAAACCGCTCCCGCGGGAACTCAAAAGAACTCAAACCGCAGTGGTGGAGCTCATAAATCAAGAAAATCAGAGGTTTCCAAACAAAATAAAAAACGCTGGTATTAAATTCGTTATACTGACTTACATCTGTAATAAATCACTTTTTAACTGTCGTTAAAAAGTGATTTATCGTTAACGTGTTATTTTTAAGCGTTTTAATGAAAATATTATTTGAATTAAATGACCTTAATCTTCTTGAATTTCAATACTATCTATTTTTGTCATGTACTAAAGAAATTACTATAGAAAATTTATCCTTTTGAGTAATGGCTTTGTACAAGGCAATTTTCGAAATTTTCAAGGATTTTTCGAAATCAGCATTCTTCAGGTATTGTGACGCATGATCCGTTAATTTTACGATCTCATTGTTTCATGCCGTTTACGTTTGTGCAAGTACGTCATCACTGAAAAAGTTAAATACAAACACTATTAATAACACAATATACACCTGATTCATAAGTGATTAAGTTTAATTAAATATAAATTTATGCGCCAATAAATAATAATTTATTTTAATCAATTAAGTGTCAAAAGTGAACTATTTTGAAGTCTCATGAATTTCAAATATATTAAATCCACTTCATGGTGTACAAAGAACTATTAGTTAAAAATTAATTTCTTTTGGTTTATTTAATTTCCCTACAGATTTGGCGACAATAGTTGCAATAGTTGCATCACTTGTTACATTGACTACAGTTCTGCACATATCCAAAGGTCTGTCAATAGCAAAAATAAGCGCTAGCCCAGCTTCTGGAATTCCAGCTTGACCAAGAACAATAACAAGCATCACCATTCCGGCACTAGGAACCGCTGCTGATCCTATAGAAGCCAGTGTTGCAGTAACAACTATCATCAATTGTGTACTGAGGTCTAAAGCTTCCGGAAGCATTGCTTGAGCTATAAATATCGCAGCTACTGCTTGATACAAGCTAGTTCCATCCATGTTTACTGTTGCTCCCAGAGGCAAAACAAAACTGGAAACCTCTTCATCAACTCCTAAACGCTCGGTAACACATTCCATGGTAACGGGCAGTGCAGCTGCACTTGAACTTGTTGAAAAAGCCAATAATTGGGCGGGCGCAATGGCGTTAAAAAACTGTATTGGATTTACTTTTGCAAAAATCATTAATAAGCTTGGATAAAACACAAACATCATCAAAAACAAGCCAAGCAAAACCGTTAATCCATAGATTCCCAGCGCTCCTAATGTTGAAAAATCTGGAATTTCGACCATCAGTGCGGCCATCAGTGCGAAAACACCAACTGGTGAAAAAAGCATGATAATGTCAATAATTTTCAGAATTACATCATTCAATCCCTTAAAGAAATCAACGACAGGTTTTGATTTTTTTTCTTCAATTAAAATGAGACCGATCCCAATTAAAATAACAAAAAAAATGACTTGCAACATACTTCCATTATCACTTAAAGCTTTAAAAAAATTATCTGGTACAATATCTATCAAAGGTTGCAGTGGCCCACTATTTTTAGCTTTTACCGCCAATTCAATTTTTTGAGAAGCATCAACCGAAAAATTTTCAAGTAAGCTTATTCTGGATTCTTCGTTAATGTAAGTTCCGGGCTTAATTAAATTGGCTAACAACAAACCAATAATGACTGCTATTACTGTGGAACATAAGTAAAAAAAGACTGTCCTTCCTCCTAATTTAGAAAGTTTAGAAATATCTTTTAAATCTGCTAATCCAACAATCAATGAAACCACAATTAAGGGAACAGCAATCATTTTGAGTAAGTTTATAAAAATAGTTCCAAAAGGTTTTATCCAGTCAATTACGATTCCTTTTTGTTCTAAGTTTTTCATTACTAATCCAAAAAGGAGTCCTAGAATCATTCCTAAAAGAATTTTCCAATGTAAAGCAAGTTTTTTCATAATTTTAAATTCATTTGAATCAGACAAACTGATATTTTACAAAAAAAAACTCCTCATTATTTGAGGAGTTTTTTATTATTTAGTCTAATGAAACCGGTTCGGAATCCTCGTCTTTTTCCCAGCTTCCAACTACCGATGTTGCTAAAGCATTTCCTAACACATTGGTTGCGCTACGAAACATATCACAAAAATGGTCAATAGGTAAAATTAAAGCAATTCCTTCGATTGGAATGTCAAACATACCACAAGTTGCAGCAACAACCACTAAACTCGCTCTTGGTACTCCTGCAATTCCTTTACTGGTAAGCATCAAAACTAAAAGCATGGTCATTTGCGTACCCAAATCCAAATCAATTCCGTAGGCTTGCGCAATAAAAATACTGGCAAAAGTCATGTACATCATACTTCCATCCAAGTTAAAAGAATACCCGAGCGGCAACATGAAAGAAACAATTCTGTCCTTGACTCCAAAACGTTCTAATTCTTCGGTCAATTTTGGAAAAACAGCTTCACTGCTGGTTGTTCCAAAAGCAATAATCAATGGACTTACAATTCTTTTTAGCAAAACGGTCATTCTGCTTTTTAGAAATACATACCCCACAACAATCAACACGACCCAAAGTGAGGAAATTCCAATTAAGAAAGAACCAAAGAACTTGAAATAGGTAATTGCCAATTCCTGAAAATCTCTAACCGCAAATACTCCTGCTATAGCACCAAATACTCCTATTGGGGCAAACTTCATAACGTAGTTTACCATTTTCAGAACAATATGAGATATTTTATCCAAAGCATTTGTCACTGGCTTCACATAATCACCTAATGCAGCCGCTGCCAGACCAAAGAAAATCGAAAATATTACAATTTGTAAAATTTCATTAGTAGCCATTGCTTCAAAAATACTTTTAGGTACTATATGCTCAATAAAGTTTTCAAAAGATATGTTTTGTGTTTTCGCTGTGACTTCTGAAACTGATCCCATATCAACATTTGATAAATTAAGGCCAACTCCCGGTTCTAGTATGTTTACAAAAAACATCCCCAATAACAAAGAGATAAATGAAGCTGTAAAAAACCATCCCATCGCTTTTCCTCCAATTCTCCCCACCGCTTTGATATCCCCAAGTTTCGCAATTCCTACCACCAACGTCGTAAATACCAATGGCGAAATAATCATTTGAACCAGTCGAATAAAAATAGTAGCCAGAATTTTAATTTTGTTACTAAAATTTTGAGCTGCTTCCGGTGAAATAGAATTATGAATGATAATGCCTAAAATAGCACCCAAAACCATAGCTATTAATATTTGCCCTGTTAATCCTGAAAAAAAGGACGGCTTTTTAGTTGTATTCATATTCATTAAATTGGTTATAAGATTGTAGGATCAACCTTGATTATAAAAAATAATTTTTTACTCGCAGTCAGGTAAAAAATGGTATTGTAAAAAACATAAAAAGTATCAACAATTACTACTGATATGTTTTATTTATCAAATAAAAATCAGCTAATACAATGGCTGCCATTGCCTCAACAATAGGCACAGCACGCGGTACTACACAAGGATCATGACGCCCTTTTCCAGTCATTTCTGTAATATTGCCTTTATTGTCCAGTGATTCTTGTTTTTGCATAATGGTGGCCACAGGTTTGAAAGCCACGCGAAAATAAATATCCATTCCGTTACTGATTCCTCCTTGAATTCCACCTGAAAGATTGGTTTTTGTCGTTCCGTCAGCATTGTATAAATCATTATGCGCACTTCCTTTCATCTTAGCGCCTTCAAAACCACTTCCAAATTCAAATCCTTTTACGGCATTAATAGAAAGCATTGCTTTGCCAAGTTCTGCGTGAAGCTTATCAAAAACGGGCTCTCCTAAACCAATAGGTACATTTTGAATCACACAGGTTACGGTTCCGCCCACAGTATCCCCTTGTTTTCGGATATCACGAATATATTCTTCCATGATTACCGCTGCCTGTTCATCTGGGCAACGAACCGGATTATTTTCGGTTTTCGAAAAATCTAAATCTTGGTAGGGTTTGTCTAAAAAAATAGGTCCTACAGAAGAAACATACGCATTAATTTTTATGTCTGGCAACATTTGTTTTGCTACAGCTCCCGCCACAACTCTACTGGCAGTTTCCCGCGCAGAACTGCGTCCACCGCCACGATAATCCCTAACCCCATATTTTTTTTCATACACATAATCCGCATGACTGGGTCTGTAATTGTCTTTTATATGAGAATAATCATCTGATTTTTGATTGGTATTAGGAATAATAAAACCTATGGGTGTACCGGTGGTTTTACCTTCAAAGATTCCGGAAAGAAATTGAACGTCATCCGGTTCTTTGCGTTGAGTAACTATTGCTGATTGGCCTGGCTTTCTGCGGGACATTTCAAATTGAATTGCTTCTAAATCTATTGTTATTCCGGGAGGACAACCGTCTATTATCCCTCCTAAAGCGTCACCGTGAGATTCTCCAAAAGTTGTTATTCTAAATAGTGTTCCGTAGCTATTTCCTGCCATACTGATTAGTTTTGAACAAAAGTAGTATTTTAGTTTAAAGTTCAAAATTTTAACCACTAAACTTTTGAATAGCAATACCTATTTATTGACTTTAAATTAATATTGAAAACTATTTATTAACCTTTAATCGCATTTCAATTCAGTAGAATTCCATTAATTTGATAAAATTCAAATTCAAACACCTTGAAAAAAAGAAAAGTCGAGTTAGTGGTGATTTCTGATGTACATCTGGGGACTTATGGAAGTCATGCTAAAGAACTTTATAATTATTTATCTGCAATTAAACCTAAAATTTTAGTCTTAAATGGAGATATTATTGATGTATGGCAATTTAGAAAATCCTATTTTCCCAAAGCGCATTTAAAGGTTATCCAAAAAATCATCAGTTTTGCTTCAAAGGGAACAAAAGTCTATTATATTACTGGAAATCATGATGAAATGCTCCGAAAGTTTAGCGATATGAGTATGGGTAATTTTGCATTGGTGGACAAGTTAGTCTTGGATCTTGATGACAAAAAAGCCTGGATATTTCACGGTGATGTCTTTGATGCTTCCGTACAACACTCAAAATGGATTGCAAAATTAGGCGGTTTAGGATATGATTATCTGATACTTTTGAATCGATTTGTAAATTGGTGCTTATCAAAAATAGGGAAAGAGCCCTACTCTTTTTCTAAACAAATAAAGGCTGGTGTAAAAAAGGCAGTAAAGCACATTTCGGATTTTGAAAAAACAGCCACGGAACTCGCCATCGAAAACAACTACGATTATGTAATTTGCGGTCATATTCACGAGCCAAAAATAATCAAAAAAGAGAATAAAAACGGGGCTACTTTGTATTTGAATTCCGGGGATTGGGTGGAGAATTTAACCGCATTGGAATACAATAAAAAACGTTGGAAATTATTTCACTACTCAGAAACTAATTATGCTGAAGATGAAAATCTTTTTGAGATGGAGGATTTAATCAGTACTCAGTATGTTACACCTGCTATTTTCTTTAAAAAAACTATTTTAGATTAATGGTGGTTTTATATCAAAAGTGTGAATTATGAAACATTTACAATTAATTTTGTAAATTTAATCTCAAAGTTAGTAATATCTTTGTATTTATAAAAATTTACTTATGAAAAAAATTATTTTATCGGTTATAATGCTAATTGGATTAGCATTCACCTCACAAGCACAAGAGATTTCAAAAAATGCACTAGGCCTTCGTTTTGGTGACAGTGGTGGTTTTGGTACTGAGATCACCTATCAAAGAGGTTTAGGCGATAACAATCGTTTAGAATTAGACTTAGGTTGGAGAAACAGAAATAATTATAACAACGATAATTATGATGACAATGCACTCAAATTAACTGGTTTGTACCAATGGGTATGGAATATTGATGGCGGATTCAACTGGTATGCAGGTGTTGGTGGTGGTGTAGGAACTTACAACAGAGATTATTATAATAATGATATAAATTATAACAATGGCGCTTTCGCATTTGTTGCCGGAGATATAGGTATCGAATATAATTTTGATATTCCATTGTTAATCTCTTTAGATTTCAGACCAGAGTTTGGTGGTAGCGACTATTACAGAAACAATTACGGTTCTGATGTAGCTTTAGCTCTTAAATACCAATTCTAATATTTCAAAAGAATAAAAAAAATGCCACTAGAAATAGTGGCATTTTTTATTTTATAAGAATCTCTTTCTTGGAATTTATTTTCACAACACAAAAAGGAGTCGTAAAAGCTTGTGTCACCATACTACCCGGCTCAGGATTTGTTTCTTGAACTGTTATAATTATATTTTTATCCGTTTCAATTACATTATCAATTCCTATGGCATATCCGCCAGTGGTTTTCTCTCCCATATTCAAAACAACAAAATTAGCATTCAGAATATCATTAGCATTAATCTTATTTTTTAAATTTTCATCATTCTGCAGCATTTTAATTTCGCTTGGCTCAGAAAGAATCTCAAAAAAACGGATACTAGCTCCACCATTAGTTTGCTGAGTCAAAACTTCATATAGCGCTGTAGTGGCATCTGTACTTTTTAAAGAAACGCTACCGCAGGAAACGACAGTTATAGCAAGGAACGACAGCATTACTTTTTTCATTTTTATGTTTTTACATTTAATAATTTCAAAAATAATTCCTGTGTGTCTATAAGTATTTATTAATGGCTTTTTGATATAACTCTTCGTAAAGGGGCAAAATATTTTTTATGTCAAATTGTTTGGCAACAGCTAATGCGTTTTCTTTAAATTTAGCAAGCGTCAAATCATCTTTTAGAATTTTCAATGCGTTTTGAGCCATTTCCTCTGTATTTCCTACATCACTTAAATAGCCGGAAATGCCTTCAAAATTAACTTCGGGTAAACCGCCTGAATTACTAGAGATAACAGGAACTTTACACGCCATAGCTTCAAGGGCTGCCAAACCAAAACTTTCTGTTTCAGATGGGAGTAAAAACAAGTCAGTTAAGCACAAAATCTTATCAATTTCGTTGCTGTTACCAAAAAAGATTACCTTGTCTAGTATACCCAATTCCTGACATAAATATTCTGCTTTTTCTTTTTCAGGGCCATCACCAACCATCATCAATTTAGCCGGAATCTCTTTTTGAATATTATAGAAAATTTTAATGACATCCGGAATTCGTTTTACTTTTCTAAAATTACTGATGTGCGTTATAATTCGTTCATTTTCCTTGGCCATGACTGAACGTTGACAAGGAATGTTCAGGTTATTTGTATTTTTATTCAATTCAATAAAATTAGGAATAACCTCAATTTCATTTTTTATATTGAATAATTTAAGCGTATCGTCTTTTAAACTTTGGGATACTGAGGTAACAAAATCTGATTTATTGATACTAAAAGTGACTGCTGGCTTATAAAACGGGTGATTCCCTACCAAGGTGATGTCTGTTCCGTGTAATGTTGTCACCATTGGAATATCAATGCCTTCGTCTTTCAGCATTTGTTTTGCCATATAGCCCGCATAGGCATGAGGAATAGCATAATGTACATGAAGCAATTCTATTTTATATAATTTTACCATATCGACTAATTTGCTCGATAAGGCCAATTCATAAGGTTGGTAATGAAACAATGGATATTCAGGCACATTTACTTCGTGGTAATGCACATTTGGACTTAAAAGTGCCAAACGTACGGGCTGACTGTAAGTTATGAAATGTATTTCATGCCCGCGACGAGCCAATTCCAGTCCTAATTCTGTAGCGACAACACCACTACCTCCAAAGGTAGGATAACAAACTATTGCAATTTTCATGTATTTAATTTAATGAAACGAAATTAAGAAAAATAGGAATGTGTTTTATGGAATTTTAAGTTAAATGCAATACAAATTTAAAATTTCATTCGCTGAATTCGAACGGCATTTAAAATCGCCAATAAGGCCACCCCCACATCTGCAAAAACCGCCTCCCACATAGAGGCAAGTCCAGCAGCTCCCAGAATGAGAACTATTAGTTTTACGGAAAAAGCCAATCCAATATTTTGCCAAACGATTTGTTTTGTTTTTTTTCCAATGGTGATAGCGGTAAAAATCTTAGTGGGCTGGTCATTTTGAATGACAATATCAGCCGTTTCAATAGTAGCATCGCTTCCTAAACCACCCATAGCAATTCCCGCATCTGCCAGAGCAATGACTGGAGCATCATTTACTCCGTCTCCAACAAATGCAACTTTTAATTTTTGGTTTAAAAGTGCGGTTACTTTATTGACTTTATCTTCTGGCAACAAATTTCCGTAAGCTTCATTAATATTTAATTCTTTGGCTACAGCCAAAACTACCGCTTGATTGTCCCCAGAAAGTAATATTGTTTTGATATTTATTTTATGTAAACTTTCAATAGCCCCTTTTGCATCTTCTTTTATTTCATCGGCAACAAGAAAATAACCTGTATATTTTTGATTGATGGCAACTACAACAATAGTGTACGGAATAGCATCAAGATCCGTGTCATAATCAATATGGAATTTTTTCATCAGTTTAGGACTTCCCACCAAGATTTCATTTCCATCTACAACACCTTGCAAGCCAAGGCCTGGAATCTCAGTGAAATTAGAAACAACAATTTCATTTTTAGGATTTTTGGCAAATTCTACTATTGCGGAACCAACCGGATGCGTCGATTTAGCTTCAATTGCTGCAGTATAGTTAACTAAATCAGACTCCAGAATTCCTATCGACACTACTTTCTGAACTTTAAAAACGCCTTTGGTTAAAGTCCCTGTTTTATCCATCACCACTACCTGAATAGCTGCCATAGTATCCAGAAATGTAGATCCTTTAAACAATATTCCGTTTTTACTTGCGGCGCCAATTCCGCCAAAATACCCTAACGGAATGGAAATCACCAAGGCACACGGACAGGAAACCACCAAGAACAGTAAGGCTCTGTACAGCCATTCCTTAAATATATACGTTTCTGCAAATAAGATTGGCACTACACATATAGCAATAGCGAGATACACTATTATTGGCGTGTATATTTTAGCAAACTTCCTAATAAATAATTCTGTTGGTGCTTTTTTAGCAGTGGCATCCTGCACCATCTGGAGGATTTTAGATAATTTGCTGTCTGTAAATGCAGTAGTCACTTCTACTTGAGCAATAGAAGTGCCATTGATCATTCCGGCAAGAATTGTATCTCCTTTTGACTTAGAATCCGGTTTGCTTTCGCCTGTTAATGCAGCAGTATTGAAAGTGGCATAATCCGAAAGCAACATTCCATCTAATGCTAATTTTTCTCCGGGTTTTAATTCTATGACAGCTCCAATAGCCACTTCCGAAGCTTTAATTGCAATCACATTTTGTCCCATTACAACGTTTGCAACATCAGGTCTTTGATCCAGTAATAATTTTATATTTAATTTTGCTCTTTTAACGGCGAGCATTTGGAATAATTCACCAATGGAGTAAAATAACATGACAGCCACTCCTTCGGCATATTGACCAATTCCAAACGCACCTAATGTAGCTATTCCCATTAGAAAAAATTCAGAAAAAATAGCTCCTTTACCAATGCTATCGTAAGCTTCTTTCAAAACTGGAAGCCCTACCGGAATGTAAGCTGCAACATACCAAACGATTCGAAACCAACCATTAAACCAAGATTGAGGAAAGTAATTATCAAACAATAAAGCAATCAGCAATCCTATAAAACTAATTATAGATGGTAAAAACATTCTGAGGGTGCTTTCATTTCCGTTAGAATGATCGTGATCTTCCTCATCGTGATTTTCTGACTCACTGTGAGAGGAACAACATCCTGCATCTTGCTCTGCTTTATTTACTTTTTTTTCTTCTACTGCGCAACATTTGTTGTCAGGTAAAGTTTTATGTTGGGATGCCATTTTAAATTGTTTTATATTTAATGAAAAACGAAAAATAAATAATAATAAGTAATGTGGTTATCCCAGTAATAAAAAATGTAGTATTCGCACCAAATTGATACCAAAGGACCCCGGCAAAAGAACTGGCCAATAAGGCGCAAATACTTTGAAATCCAGAATAAGTTCCAATAGCAGTCGCAGTATCTTTTTTATCAGAAATATTACTGATCCATGCTTTCGAAATCCCTTCGGTTGCAGCAGCATACACACCGTAAATTAAAAATAATCCACCAATAATATAACTGTTTTTAGTAAATGCCATTCCAAAATAGACAATTGCAAATAGAAAAAGTCCAAAAGTAAACATTTTCTTCAATCCAATTTTATCAGCAAAAATTCCTAATGGAAATGCACAAAGAGCATAAACCAAATTGTAAAAAATATAAATCTCTATTACCACAGTATCATTTAAACCTGCTTGCTTCGCTTTTAAAAGTAAAAAAACATCGGAACTATTGAATAAGGCAAAAGCTAATAGTCCTGTTACTACTCTTCGATATTGTGCAGGACTTGTTTTCCAATAGCTAAGAAACGAGAAAAACGAAATCTGTTTTACCTCCTTTGCCTGTACCTTAAGTTTATCGTTAAGCAAAAAAGAAGCAAGTACCGCTAGTAAACCTGGAATAAAAGCAACATAAAAAAGCATTTTATACTGTTGTGGATAAAAATGCAGATAAATCAAAGCCATAACAGGTCCTAGAACGGCACCAAACGTATCCATTGATCTATGAAATCCAAATATCTTTCCTTTCGTTTCAGCAGTTGCTTCATCAGATAAAATCGCATCTCTTGCACCAGTACGAATTCCTTTTCCGAAACGATCAATTGCTCTGGCAAAAAATATCCAAAGAGGGAAGACGAATACCGCCATCATGGGTTTTGAAATAGCACTTAAACCGTAGCCCAGACGCACAAATGGAACACGTTTACCTGAACTATCAGATAACTTACCAAAATATCCTTTACTTAATCCAGCTAAAGCCTCGGCAAAGCCTTCTAAAACACCAATTAATACAATCGAGAACCCAATCGATTTAAGGTATATAGGCATTATTGGGTAAAGCATTTCGCTCGCTGTATCCGTAAATAGACTAACCAGTGATACTATCCAGACTGTTTTTGAAATATAATTTAATCTTTTCATTTTGAATTATTTTACGTTTTCATAGAACAGTAAACAGTATAAACCGTTATTTTTCCATTCTTGATCTTTTCTTGTTAAGCCATTTATTAGCCTTATAGGTTAGGTAGGCCGACCCACTTCCTAAAACGGCTCCTGCCACTACATCGCTTGGATAATGAACGCCTAAGTGCATTCGAGAATATCCCACGGCACTTGCCCATACAAAAGACGGTGCAATAACATACCATTTATGATACGCTAAACTAAGTGACGTTGCCGTTGCGAAAGCTGACGAAGTATGTCCCGAAGGAAATGAATAACCCACGGTCGACGCTGCTTGATCAATATCAGGATAGGTTTTAAATGGTCGCTGTCTTTTTATAGTATGTTTCAAAGCGGTAGTAATAAATGCATTTACTAAGAATGCTTCTCCAACAAAAATTGCCTGTTTCTTGGCGGCATTATCTTTCTTTAATAAACCAACCGAATATATAATAATAGGAGTAACAAGACCGATGGGAACCGCACTATTCGTTATTAATTTAAAAGTAGGATCTAAATTCTTATTTCGATCAACATTGATATCTCGTAGAATATTTATATCATTATTTTGAGCATTTACAAAAGTCATGCAAAAAAGCCATACAATTAAATTGATTTTTGCAATTACAGTATTCTTATTTTTCATCCTATTGTTTTTATCTCAAATATACTATAATACAGGTGAACTTTGTAACGAAACACTTCTAACAAAATCATTTTAAAAAAAATAGTTCAAATGAAATTGACTATAATTTCATTTGAACTATTTTATTATTACGTTAACGTTTGCTTAGTTTATAATCGCTTCATAAATTACCCTTTGGATATCTTCCCGAATATTTTCTTTCGATAATCTATTTTCACTTGCAATTGGGAAAGTTCTATTAGATAAAAACACATAAACAATTTGCGTTTCAGGATCAGCCCAAGCCATTGTACCTGTATAACCAGTGTGACCAAAACTCGTCATTGAAGCACAACCGCACGTAGGTCCTACAGCACCTAATTGTGGTTTATCAAAGCCCACTCCTCTCCTATTTCCGGCGGCACAAAAATAGCACGTATTGAAATCATCAAATGTTTTTTCAGAAAAATATTGCCGGTTTCCATAATTTCCTTTTTGTAAATAAAGTTCCATTATTTTTGCCACATCCATAGCATTCGAAAAAACACCTGCGTGACCTGAAACCCCACCTTCTAAAGCAGCGGACAAATCATTGACATATCCTTGTAAAAGTTGACGACGGAAATAGGTATCTGTTTCCGTTGGCGGAATTCTGTTTTTATCAAATTTAGTCAATGGATTGAAACTTGAATTGTTCATCCCGAGTGAACGATAGAAATTTTCTTGAATTAAAACATCTAATGGTTTACCCGTTGTCTTTTCTAAATAATCCTTCAGAATCATAAAAGTAAGATCACTGTATTTGTATTCTTTTTTTAATGACAGTTTACTCTCAACAATCATTTTCATAATTGTGTCACTAAAATCATTTCGTATAAAAAGACTGTCTCCTAGTTTTTTCGAAAACTGCTCTTCAGCAATTTTTCTAAAATAAACATCAGAAGGAGATTGCGATTTATTCATTGTAGCCTTGTAAAATGGTATTCCTGCTGCTAAACCTGCATAATGCGACAATAAATCCTTGAAATTAATATTTGCCTTATTGGAATCTTTAAAAATAGGAGACATTGATCCTAATGTTGTTTCCAAATTTATTTTTTGCTGATCGTATTGCTGCATCACATTAGGCAATGTAGCTATAATTTTCGTTAATGAGGCAACATCATAAATATCGGAGTCTTGCACTTTAATCGTTCTATCATACGTATGATGACCGAATGATTTTTGATAAATAACTTTTCCTTTTCTGGCTACCAATACCTGAATTCCAGGAGTCATTTTAGCGTCAATTGCTTTAGTAGCAATACTGTCAATTTTTGATAAAATCGTTGAATTCATCCCAACATTTTCTGGAGTTGTGAATCCCAGCCGATTCAATTTTTCTGTTGGCAAACCATCATTTACATTAAAACTAGTATTAATAGAAACCGGTAGTTTCCCTTTGGCTTCAATAGCCCCAAAAATTAGTTCTGCCGAAACGACCTGTGCAACTGCACTATTTTGATAAGAAACAACTAAACCTTCAATATCTTCAAAATTTATAATTGGTAATAAAGCGTATGGTTTTGCAAAAACATCCAGAATTACAGTATTATTTTGGGCTAGAAATTTAATTTTTGCCAACTCATCCAATCTTAGATCATGATTACTAAAAGCAACATCTGATTTGTGATAACCAATGATTACGGTTGTAAAAGGGTGTAATTTCACTTGAAGACTATCCAAATTCACATCTGAAATCACAGTTACTTCAGTGTATTTTTTTAAAGTTGAAACAAAAACATCATTGTTGTCATCTCCCATTTTTACATAAGCGATTTTTTGTTTGTCCAAATTTTTAATCGGCAAAACAGCAGCCGTGTTTTTTAGAACGGTAATTGCATTTTCATACAACTCATAGTGTAAAGCTTCATTTTCAACTGAATTCAAATCGGTGTATAAATTTTCAGTGGCAATTGGTTTAAAATTATTCAAATTCGCTTTGTACTTGAATTTCAGAATTTTTTTTACGGAAAAAGCCAATCGTTCCTCCGTAAATAAATTTATAGAATACGCAAATTTAAATTTCTCAATAGCAGCAGGAACATTTTCAGGAAACAGCAGCACGTCATTACCGGCTATAAAAGCTTCAAAATTGATTTCACTGGGTAATTTAAATTCGCTTACACTTTTCATATTCAAAGCATCTGTAAAAATAAGTCCTTTGAAACCCAATTCTTTCTGAAGAATATCAGTAACCACATTATAGGAAATTGAGGAAGGAAAATTAGGTCTTGGTTCTATGCTGGGAACGTTTAAATGGGCTACCATAACGGACGAAAGTCCTTCATGAAACATTTTTTTGTAAGGATAAAACGCTAGGTCTTGTAATTGTTCTTTTGAGGAATTTATGGTCGGTAATTTTTTATGAGAATCCGTATCCGTATCGCCATGTCCCGGAAAATGCTTTCCTGTTGAAAATATGCCTTGACTTTGCACCCCTTTCATCAAAGCAATAGCATGTGCTGTAACCTTGAATTTATCTTCACCAAAAGAACGAAAACCTATGATAGGATTTTTAGGATTGGAGTTGATGTCAAGAATTGGAGCAAAGTTAAATTGCAATCCCAATCGCTTGCTTTGTTGTCCTATTTGAACACCTACTTTCTCCAATAATTTCATGTCTTGGATGGCTCCAAGAGTCATATTCCAGGGATAACTGTAGGTAGAGTCCAATCGCATACCCAAACCCCATTCCGCATCACTACCAATAAACAATGGAGTTTTTGACTTGGATTGAAAACGGTTGGTTAATTTTGCCTGACGAACAGGTCCACCTTGAAAGAAAATTAATCCTCCAATTTTATGATCTGTTATGAGTGTATCAATAGCTTTAATATGCGTCGAATCTTTATTGGAATAAGCGGCAACCATAAACAATTGTCCAAATTTTTCCTCTAAAGTCATTGCACTGTAAACACTATCAACCCATTTGTTGCCTTGAGGAGACAACTCAAAAAGTGTGGGCATATTACTTAAAGCAATACTGTCTAAATTTTCAATTTTGGACGGAATGTTGGTTACAATTACTTTATTCTTATTTGTTTTTGTACCAACACAACCAACAGCAATAAAAAGAAATAAGACATAAAAAAAACTATTTCTGATGCTTATCTTTTTCATCTGACTATTTTGTTTAAAAAAAACGACTGTGCCAGCTATCAATGGCAGGAACTTCCCAGGATTCATTGTATTCTTCTATATTATTAACTAAATTATTGAAAACGATGGTATTTTCAGTAACCGCTTTATCTTTTACCATTTTCTTGAAATCAATCAACGGCTTGTGTGCTATATGTTCTCCAAGTTTGAAGGTAACGTTCATTTTATCCAATAAATCTACGGTATATTTTTGTTCTAAATTTTGAATAAATTCTACAGAGGAATCTATAGAGCATCCTGTTGCAGCTTGTACATCCTGATTTACGGCAATAATGATAAACCGGTTGTATTTTAATTGGTACGAGGATTCTAGACTAGTACCATGCGCAGCCCAACCTTCCAGAAAAGATTGCAAGGCGCTTTCTATTTCAGAAAATTCGGCATCCGAAAATTTTCTGTTTGATTGATAAATCCAGATTTTAGATTCTTCGGGTAAATTTTCAAATGGAACGTACATACGATTTTAGATTTGTGATTTTAGATTGTAGATTTATGAAGTTAGGTGTAATAAATTATAGAGCATTGCTGATTACTTAGACACTGTACACTAAAGATCCTGCGCATTAGCAATTAGTTCCGCAATATCCATCACTTTTACTTCGCCTTCTTTTTCTTTATTTTTAATACCGTCCGTCATCATGGTATTACAAAAAGGACAGCCTGCGGCAATAATTTCTGGTTTTGTTTCTAATGCCTCCTCGGTTCTTTCTATATTGACTTCCTTATTTCCAGGTTCAGCATCTTTAAACATTTGGGCTCCACCTGCACCGCAACATAAACCGTTAGCTTTAGAACGCTTCATTTCAACTAATTCAGCATCCAATTTAAGAATCAATTCTCTTGGTGCTTCATACACATTATTAGCTCTTCCTAAATAACAAGGATCGTGAAAAGTAATTCGTTTACCCTTGAATTGTCCACCTTCAATGGTCAGCCTTCCGTCATCTAACAAGGATTTCAAAAACTCCGTGTGGTGAACCACTTCATATTTTCCGCCTAATTCCGGATATTCATTTTTTAGTGTATTGAAACAATGTGGACAAGCGGTAACAATTTTTTTTGCTTCGTATGCATTCAAAACCTCAATATTCATCATGGCCTGCATTTGAAACAAAAACTCATTACCAGCTCTTTTGGCAGGATCACCTGTACAGCTTTCTTCAGTACCTAAAACGGCAAAAGGAACATTAGCCCGATTTAAAATCCGAACAAAAGCCTTCGTTATTTTCTTCGCTCTATCGTCAAAACTTCCTGCACAACCCACCCAAAATAAAACTTCTGGTTGTTTCCCTTGAGCTAACATTTCGGCCATGGTAGGCACTATTAAATTCTCTGACATACTATCTTGTTGATTCGGTTATTTGCTTATTTGGTTAATGACAAAATCTTCATTTGTAAATCGGTTATTCGTAATACAAATAGCCTATTAAACAGTGACGCGATTTAACGCCTATTCGTTTTTCCAATTCAATCGGTCTTGCTGATTGTATTGCCATGGCGCACCGTTATTCTCTATATTAGTCATCATGGCGTTTATTGGCATTGGTGCCGCACTTTGTTCCATTACTAAATAGCGACGCATATCCATAATAATTGAAAGCGGGCTAATGTTTACAGGACATTCTTCCACGCACGCATTACAAGAAGTGCATGCCCAAAGCTCTTCTGGTGTGATGTAATCGTTTAATAATGTTTTGTTGTCCGGAATAAAAACACCTTTATTGGCATCAATATTTCTTCCTACTTCTTCCATTCGATCTCTGGTATCCATCATAATTTTACGTGGAGACAATTTTTTTCCTGTAATATTGGCTGGACAAGCTGACGTACAACGACCACATTCTGTACAGGTATACGCATTCAATAATTGAACCCAGTTTAAGTCCTGAATATCACTGGCACCAAATTTACTTGGAACCGCATTCTCATCCACTGGTGCTGCCGCAAAAGGATCAGCATTAGGATCCATCATTAACTTCACTTCTTTAGTAACGGATTCTAAATTATCAAATTGTCCTTGCGGATTTAGATTTGCAAAATACGTATTTGGGAATGCTAACAGAATATGTAAATGTTTTGAAAAATACAAGTAATTCATAAAAATTAAAATACCCACAATATGCAACCACCAGAATATCTCTGAAAGCAACATTACCAATTCATTTGATATTCCGTTAAAGATAGGTTCAATAAATTGACTGATAGGAAACCAACCGGCTTTTATAAAATGAGAAAAACCTCCGGGGACATTTTGTAAATGCAAATCAGAAGCGTTCATCAATAAAAATAATGTCATAAGAACCACCTCAAAATACAAGATATAGTTTGCATCATTTTTTGGCCAGCCTTTTAAATCAGAGCTTACAAATCTTTTCAATTTGATGGCATTTCTTCTGCTCCAAAAAGCAAAAACTGCTACTAAAACTAAAAAAGCTAAAATTTCGAAAGAAGCAATCAGCACATCATACGTAGTTCCTAAAAAAGCAAAAACACGATGTGTCCCAAAAAGTCCGTCGATAATAATTTCTAGCAATTCAATATTTATAATAATAAAACCCACATAAACAATAACATGCAATGCTCCAGCGATAGGTTTTTTGACCATTTTTGATTGACCAAGAGCTATCATGGCCATATTAATCCAGCGCGCTTTTGGATTATCAAAGCGATTTACATCCGTTCCAAGATTGATATTTCGTCTGATTTTTTTAACACTGTTGAAAAAATAACCAAAACCAATTACCAATATAACGGCAAATAAAATGTTGTCTAAGTAGCTCATAATTGCTATTTTATTTCATTAGATATAGAATCATTTACAGGACCTACATACGGTTTATTTTTCTTTCCAAATAAAGAAATATTGACATATCGAGTGGGATAAAGTCTAATATCTTGTAATAATAATTCTAATTCTTTTGTGGCGTTTTTTATGTTTTGGTAGAAAGCCTCGTCGTTTAGCAATTTACCCATAGAACCTTTCCCAGATTCTAAACCACTCATAATACCATCAACTCTTCCTAGAGTTGCATTGAGATTTTTTACCGTTTTTCCAAGATCGGCTTTATTCAAGGAATCTGATATTTTAGAAAAATTACCCGATATTTTAGAAAAATTGCTAACGACTCCGTTGATTTGTGCTTTATTCGTTTCTAATAAAGTATTGACATTTAAGGACACTTTATGAAATTGTTCAATGGTTTTGCTCAATTCAGCTAGAGTGAGTTTTAAATCCTGCTGCCCTTTTTGATCCAGAACGTTATTAAAACCGGAAATTAATTTATCCGTGCTTAACAATAGTTTTTCTAGTTTTTCCTGAAGAGGTGCTAATTGATCCCCTACTTTATCAGTAAGTCCTAATTTCACTCCGCCTTGCAATTTCTGACCATCAAGTGCCAAGCTTTTATCTTTAAAATTAGGGATAATTGCAATTTGTTTTCCTCCAATAAATCCTGGCTCATAAATAGAAGCCCTACTGGATTTAGAAATAGGAAAATCAGTTTTCAATTGCAATTCAACTAATAATAGTCCTGTGTTTTCATTTATGGTAATACTATTTACTTTACCAACCACCAAACCGTTCAGGGTAACAGGTGAGGATGTGGCTAGACCTTCAACACTTTTATATTCTACATAAAATGTTTTATAATTTGTGAAAAGATCTCTTCCTTTCAAAAAACTATAGCCCCAAATAAATAATAAAATAGAAGCAATTACTAAGATAGCAGTTTTAATTTCTCGTGTTATTTTCAAAATTCAAGTATTTTTTACAAATTTAATGTAAAATATTTTAAGTTGTTGTTATTATTTAAGAGCTTATTCTACACTTATTTTTTCTCCAACATTAAATGCAATTAAGTGTCCGGACGTATCTTTTTAGGTTTAACCATATCGATTTTTTTTTGCTAAATAATAATCTGATATTTAGATTTATAGCTAATACTAATGATCCTGTCATCCGCTATCAGTAGAAGCTCTTCAGACACTTTGAAATTAGATGCTTTTAACTTTTTATTTAATAAAACCAGTTATAGTTTAACAAATATGTTGTTTTGGGATAGACTACTTGAACGTCGTACGCATCTTTAGATCTGTTTTTTTAACTTTAATATTGTCGTAAGCGCATTTGCTTTTCAACAAAACTATTGTGCAAATTTACTGGGTTTTTACCGCCGTGACCGCATTAAAATAAAATAAATCGGTCTGAGAAAAAAAGTTCAACAAGACCAATAAAAATACTTTTAGAATTGCGAATTCGCTCGTATTATTTTCGAAATAAAACTTATTTTTTTAATCAATACTACTGTAGCACTTGTTATTTAATCGCTTCTTGAATGCTTATTTTTTCTCCATTTTTAAAAGCGATCAAAAAAGCAGTATCATATCCTTTCTCTTTTGCCTCTGTTAATTGCTTTCTTGCTTCATCGTAATCCGTTGTTTCTCCATACATATATTTGTAGACTCTATTTTCATAGGCAACAGAGATATTTTTTAATCCTTTAAAATTTCTAGGCAGGAGCGCTACTTTTTTGATACTAGCCAAAAGTTGCACTTTGAATGAGGTTTTAGTATTATCGATTGCTTTTTTAGTTTCAATAACTTGAAGGTTTGTTTTTGATTTTAAAGGCGTTGCAGTATCCTTAACTTGTTTTTCAATAATTTTTTGCGAAGGCTTTACTTCAAATGCTTCCGATTCTCCACTTCCAAAATATTCTTTTTTATAATCGATTATAGCTCCTGCAATGGCTTTGGCAATTTCGTTCTGGCCTTCTTCTGAATTTAATCTATTTCCTTCAGTCGGATTAGAAATAAACCCCATTTCTATCAATACTCGTGGCATGTAGGCTTTATGAAGCACCATAAATGGCGCTTGTTTAACTCCTCCTCCACGTATTTTTTTTCCTAAATCTGCAAAAGCATCTTCTACCTTACTGGCCAGTGAAATACTGTTGTCTAAATATTCTTCCTGCATCAAGGTCATCCCAATCATAGTTTCCGGAGAGTTTGGATCAAATCCTTCATATTTTTGTTTGTAATCTTTTTCAAGAGTGATTACAGAATTCTCTTTTTTAGCCGCTTCTAGGTTAGAGGCTATCTTACTTAAACCCATCACGTAGGTTTCTGTACCATCGGCAGCGGTATTTCTGTTGGCATTACAATGAATTGACACAAAAATATTAGCATTGAATCTATTGGCAATATTGGCTCTTTCAATTAAGTCAATAAAAACATCTGTTTTTCGTGTAAAATTCACATCAATTTGTGGAGTAGCTTCTAATAACTTACCAACTTTTAGAACGACAGCCAAAGCTATGTTTTTTTCTATTCGTCCTTCATATACAGCACCAAAATCATGATCGCCATGCCCCGCATCAAGTGTTACTTTAAAAACATTAGATTGACAAAAGGCTGATAGCGATATTATCGTCATCAAAAAAGTTATTGTAATTTTAATTTTATAGGTGTTGTGCATAAAGCTATAAGTTAATTTAATTAGAAGACTAAGGGTATAAATTTATTTATTTGACTATTTTTGACAAAAATTTATATGTAAGTTTGACATCTCAAAAAACAGGCCATAATTTTACAAAAATAGCATTTAAACCTTTGCATACAAACTTATTTAATATCGTTTTATTATCAATCTTCCTATCCTTAGGGTCTGGAAAATTATATTCTCAAGATATATCAAAAAAAAAGACGGCGATTTCCGTTAGTAAACAAATAGATAGTACTACTTTAGGAACTATCAAAAAGGTTCCTACTGTTGCAACTACTACAAAAGAGAAGGATTCAATACAAAAAGACAGTATAAAGCCTACCAAAGCATTCCTTGACGGAAAGGTAAAATACAAAGCCGATCAATATGCTAAAATTGATCAAAAGAAAAAGCTCATTACTTTGTATAATAACGCAGAATTGTATTATCAAGACATTGAATTGAAGTCTGGTATAATTGTAATGAATTATGAAAAAAATGAGGTATATGCCGGTCGCATCAAAGATTCTACAGGAGCTTATACACAGTTTCCAAATTTCAAACAGGGCACTAATGTTATTGAACCTGATTCTATCCGATTTAATTTTAAAACAAAAAAAGCTTTAATTTGGAACTCACGATCAGATCAAGGCGAATTTAAAATAAAAGCAACGCAGACCAAAAAAGAAAATGATTCTGTTTATTTTCTAAAAGGAGCCCGTTTTACTACTTCAAAAGATGTAGACAATCCAGAATATTATTTTCAAACCAGCAAAGTAAAATTCATCCCAGGTAAAAAAGTAGTTACGGGATTGACTAATATGGTTATTGCAAATGTTCCTACTCCAATTGCATTGCCTTTTGCTTTTTTTCCAATGAGCCAAGAAACCAGCATTTCAGGATTAATTTTACCAAGCTATAACGACTCCAACAACCGAGGGTTTTCGTTGCAAAATTTAGGGTATTATTTTGCCTTGAGTGATAATTATGATTTAACCGTATTAGGCGATTATTATACTAATGGCAGTTACGGGTTGCGTTTTGAATCCAGTTATGCCAAAAGATACAATTATAGAGGAAACTTAAACATTCGATTTGAAAACTTAATTACCAGCGAAAGAGGCTACCCTGATTACTTAAAACAAAATATTTATAACATACAATGGTCCCATTCCAAAGACTCTAAATCGAATCCTAATTCTAGTTTTTCGGCCTCTGTGAATCTTGGAAGTAGTAAATATTTTCGACAATCTATCAATCAGATAAATATTGGTTCAAATCTAAATAATACCTTAAGTTCTTCTGTGTCGTATTCAAAAACATTCACTTCAATTCCACAAGTTAGAATGTCATTGACTGCAACTCACTCGCAAAATACACAAACCGCAGAAATCAATATGACACTACCTACACTACAACTGAGTGTGGATCGGATTTATCCTTTTGTGGGGAAAGACGGCGTAAAAAAAGGATTTTTCAAGAACATCAATTTACAATATAATCTGAATGGCCGAAACAGCATTGTTACTACCGATTCTTTATTCTTCAAGCCACAAATGTTCCGGGATGCAAAAATTGGTTTCCAACACAGTATTCCGTTAAGCACCAATTTTAAATTATTTAAATATTTCAGTGCGTCTACATCCGTAAATTATGAAGAAATTTGGTATACCAAAACAATTGAAAGAAGTTTTGATCAAAACCAAAGCACCGTAGTCGATAAAACGGTTAATGGCTTTGATGCCTTTAGAACCTATTCCTTCTCCTCAAGTCTGGGAACCACTATTTATGGAACTTTTAACTTTGGTGAAAACAAAAAGATAAAATCAATTCGGCACGTCATGAGACCATCTGTTTCGTATGGGTATACCCCAAGTTTCGAAAAATATTATGACACCTACGCATCCGATGCAACCGGGACAATGACAAAACAATATTCCAGATTTGAAAGCGGGATTTTTGGAGCCCCAGGATTGAATAATTCGAATTCGTTAGGATTTGATTTGAGCAACACTTTTGAAGCAAAAGTTACTGATAGCGATAGCACCAAGGTTGAACCTAAAAAAATAATGCTGCTGAATAACTTAAACCTATCTACCAGCTATAATTTAGATGCAGATGGTGTCAATTCATTAGCTTTTGCGCCGATACGAGTTAGTGGTGGTACCCAACTTTTTCAAAATAAAATGAATGTCAATTTTGGCGCAACGTTAGATCCCTATGCGATTGATAACTCCGGAAACCGAATTAATGTCTTTAATATTAACAACGGCGGCAGCCTTTTTAGAATGACAAGTTCTAATATGACTTTAAATTACTCTATTTCCAGTAAAGGAAATGATAAAAAAGAAAAAGACACAAATGAACAAAGTCGAAGAAATGGGGGCCGTGGAGATGATCTGTTCGGTACCAATACGGACTTAGGAGACAACAGGAGAAGTCAGTTTGACGAAGAAGAGGAAGATGATGGAGAAGATAAAATTTCTGAGTTTTTTAATTCAAAATTACCATGGGATATGACCTTTGCCTATTCTTTGACCTATGGAAACAATAATAGAGAGAATCAAATCATTGGTAACTCGATAATGATTTCAGCTAATGCTGATATCACTCCAAAATGGAAAGCAGGAATATCAACCGGGTACGATTTTGTTCAAAAAGGAGTTACCTTTACTCAGCTTCGTTTTGAAAGGGATTTATTAAGTTGGAGAATGGATTTTAACTGGTCACCATTTGGTGATAATGCAAACTGGGGATTCTTCATTGGAATAAAATCAGGCGTGCTCAGCGACATCAAATGGGACAAACGAAGTACTATAAATCGGTAATTAGGCCAGGAGACTTTTAAACTAAATTGAATTACATAAAATAGAACGTATGAAAAAGATAATTTTTACAGAAAATGCTCCTGCACCAATTGGCCCGTACAACCAAGCAGTCCTAAAAGGAAACACATTGTATGCATCAGGTCAAATTGCAATAAATCCGGCAACTGGAACGTTAGTTCTTGATTCAATCGAAGCCGAAACAGAACAAGTCATGCAAAATATGAAAGCAGTTCTGGAAGCCGCCGGAATGACATTTGAAAACATAGTAAAAACCACAATATTTATTATGGATATGACCGATTTCGGGAAAATAAATACGGTTTATGGTTCCTATTTTAACGAGAAAACTGCTCCGGCACGGGAAACAGTTCAAGTGGCCTGTTTGCCAAAAAATGTGAATATTGAAATCTCAATGATCGCTATTCTTTAGTGCTTTTTTTCCGCTTTCATTATTAAAACAAGAAAAACGGTTGAAACGATTTCAGAATGTCCGTTATAAATTAGTTATAAATTAAAAACCACTGTTGATTTACTTGCTCTAAAGTAAATTAACAGTGGTTTTTGATAAAAATAAACTCTGAAAAACTATTTATTTGCAATATGATATGCAATTAAACCATCAATAGGTCGTCGCAATACATTGCCTAATTGCAACTCATATTTATCAAATATTTCTTGCAGCTCTTCTTTGAGATAAAAGGCTATGGACCCCACAAAATGAACTGGAATTTCTTTGCAGTTATCGTATTGTTTTATGTAATTTTTCACAAAAGATTTCATTCCTTTGAAAATAATTTTTCTGCAGAACTCCGTTTCTTTGTGCTGAATCAGGAACTTCGCAAAAGTCGCTAAATACGCATTTGGATTGGGTTCTTTGTACAATTTGCTTTTTATAGCATCTGGATCAAGGTTGTATTCTTTCTCGAATTCAACGGCCAGTTCTTTTGGCATTTTATTAAAATAGTACTTTCTGATTAATTCTTTTCCAAAAACATTTCCGCTGCAATCATCCATGGCGATATATCCCAATGACTGTACTTTTTGATGGAGTTCTTTGCCATCAAAATAACTGCAGTTTGATCCGGTCCCCAGTATAGAAACAATTGCTTTTTCTCCCTTTGGAGTCGTTGCATAAACGGCTGCATAGGTATCTTCTTTGACATCTATAATAGCATTAGGAAAATACTTTTGAAAAACCTGAGACAGTGCAATTTTCATTCTTTCAGTACCACAACCTGCTCCATAAAAAAACAAATGGGTTGCATTTTTCTTGTTTTGCAAAATATCAAAACGATCATTTAAGCGTTCAATAATTTCATCTTCTTCAAGTACTTCAGGATTCAATCCTAAGGTTTGAGTTGTAAACAATATTTTACCATTTGTATCTATTGCAATCCAATCGGCTTTGGTAGAACCACTATCAACTATTAATCTCATTTTTTTCTGGTTTTTGGTTTTGTTCTTATATTTCCTAATACTTTCATAAAGGAAGGTATTAACAAAATATAAATGAAAAAGGGAATAAAAAATAAAGTCCCGTTACTATAAAGATAACGGGACTTTGTAAATATAATTAATTATTTTAAACCTGCAATATGTACTGATAAATCGATCAATTTGCTTGAATAACCATACTCATTATCATACCAAGATACAATTTTGAAAAAAGTAGAATTCAAACCAATTCCTGCATTAGCATCCACAATTGAAGTACGGGGATCCGAAACGAAATCTTGTGATACTACAGCATCTTCGGTATATCCTAAAACACCTTTCATAGTGGTTTCAGAAGCTGTTTTTAGAACAGCCATGATTTCTTCATAGGTTGTTTCTTTTGCTAATTTAACGGTCAAATCTACTACTGAAACATCTACAGTAGGAACACGCATAGACATCCCTGTTAGTTTTCCGTTCAATTCCGGAATCACTTTTCCTACTGCTTTTGCAGCACCTGTACTAGATGGAATCATGTTGACTAATGCTGATCTACCGCCACGGAAATCTTTTCTTGATGGTCCGTCATTTGTCATTTGAGTTGAAGTTGTTGCATGAATAGTAGTCATCAAACCTTCAACAATTCCAAAATTATCATTGATTACTTTGGCCAAGGGAGCCAAACAATTTGTAGTACAAGAAGCATTAGAAACCACTGTATCTGAAGCTAACGCTTTGTCATGATTTACACCCATTACAAACATTGGCGCATCAGCAGAAGGTGCAGAAATAATTACTTTTTTAGCACCACCGGTGATGTGTGCTTTTGCCGTTTCAATAGTAGTGAAAAAACCAGTACATTCCGCTACAACATCTACATCTACTTCATTCCATTTTAGATTTGCAGGATCTCTTTCTGCAGTAATTCTGATGTGTTTATCGTTTACAAAAAGTTTTCCGTCTTTCACTTCTACTTTTCCGGCGAAACGTCCGTGAACTGAATCGTATTTTAATAAGTAAGCTAAATGATCTACATCTAATAAATCGTTAATTGCAACTACTTCTACATTATCTCTGTTGTACGATTCTCTAAAAACTATTCTCCCTATTCTTCCAAAACCGTTTATTCCTAATTTAACTTTTGACATTTTACTTTAATTTTTGTTTATTTAAATATTAACTTGCTCTAAAGTCTAATTTCCTCACTATAAACTTTAATCCCTTTATGTAGACATTATGTCTGAAACTCTTAATAATTCTCTATCAATTTCTGTTTTGCCTTTAATGGCTTGTTCCAAAGGTGTCAATGAAACTGTATCGTTCTTTAACCCTACCATGAACTTTGACTTGCCTTCCAGCAAAGATTCAACTGCTTTTACGCCCAATCTACTGGCAAGAACCCGATCAAAACAAGAAGGGGAACCGCCACGTTGCATGTGGCCCAGAACAGAAACTCTAACATCATATTCCGGCAAATTAGCTTCTACGTAATCTTTTAATTCAAATACGTTTTTCCCTATTTTATCTCCTTCTGCTATTACAACAATGCTGGATGATTTACCAGAAGCCTTGCTTTTTTGCAGGGATTCTAATAATCGCTCTAATCCTAAATCTTCTTCGGGAATCAGAATTTCTTCGGCACCGGCACCAATACCGGCATTCAAAGCGATGTGACCGGCATCTCTACCCATCACTTCTACAAAGAATAAACGATTGTGTGAACTTGCGGTATCTCTAATTTTATCAATGACATCCACAACGGTATTCAAAGCGGTATCATATCCTAAAGTATGGGTGGTCCCAAAAATATCGTTATCAATAGTTCCCGGAATTCCCATTACTGGAAAATCAAATTCATTATTGAACAACAAACCACCGGTAAAAGTACCGTCGCCCCCTATTACTACTAGAGCATCTATTCCTGCTTTAATCAGGTTATCGTGTGCTTTTTTTCTTCCTTCTGGAGTTTTAAATTCTAAAGAACGTGCTGACTTCAAAATTGTCCCTCCTTTATTAACAATGTTGTTTACGCTACGAGGTCCCATTTCTTTGAAGTCGCCTTCAATCATTCCCTGATATCCTCTGTATATTCCTATACATTCAATAGCATGATACGCACATGTCCGAACAACGGATCTAATTGCTGCATTCATACCTGGTGAGTCTCCTCCCGAAGTAAGAACACCAACTTTTTTTATTGTTTTTGGCATTATTTAAGTATTAAAGTGTAAAACTAGCAAACATTCAGCACTTACAGAGCCGTGTTTTTTATAAATTAGTTAAGCAACCAAAATTCAAACGTTTTCGTTAATAAGTTTTCGAAAAATCAAAATAAAACGAATTTTATTTAACAAAATAAAAAAATAATGAATTTTTATTTGATAATTAACAATTTAAGCGTTTTTATGATTGTTTTATGACAATGATCCATTACGTATTTACAAATGAGGAATTAAAAAAAAACGTCCTTGTGGTAAGTCTGAAATTCTTTTAATTGGTACTGAAGCAGATATTGTTAATCTCCTATCCTGATCCTGATTCTCATTCTCATTTGTATGAATTCTTGGTTCTGATTCCTCCTGTTTACAAAAAAATTAGTTTTCCTCCGGGACTAAACCTTCTTGATTATTTTTGGTTTTTTCTGTTTTGGGTTTTTTAGATTTCATAAAATTAATATAATCCGGAGATAAGTCAGAATCTTGATCTTCAGCGGCGGGCACTGTCACTCTGTCTATTTTTAGATTCGTAAAAATTTTATTGACTAACTCCTTGAAAGTATCAAAATCTACTTCGTAAGAAACTCCTAAACCTTGGGTATAACCAATCCCTTGCCCAATATAATTGATATCATTTTCTTTATTAAACAATCGTAAATTAAGTGTTCCATCTTCATTAACCCTATATAACACTTCAACATCTCCTACGATAGCGGATTCATTAATCCCACCAAAAGGAACTCCTAGTTTTCCATTGATCGTTATTCTTTCGTTTATTTTGGATGAAATTGTTGCAACAAACCGTCCATCTGTTTCTCTTCCTATTCTTCTGTCGGCTCCAATGAAATTCAGACCCACTTTGAATTTTTCATCGTCAGATTGTATTATTCCTCCTAAAAGACTAGAGGCGGTCTCAAACAAACTTCCTGAAAAATCAGATTGACTTACTCCTTCCGGACTTAAAAATCCACCGGAAGATAATAAATACAATGCTTGAGTTTGTCTCACGTCCTTATCATTTAACTTATATTGGATTTCTGATTTTAACACCGTGCTGACTGTTGGAAATTCAATATTAAAATCGGGTTCCGGACTAGTCAAATCGCCTCTAATTCCTATAACTACTTCCACGGGGACTTTCGTATTAAAAGAAGCATTTTCTAACAAAATTGCAGGATTTGCAGTAGTTTTGTATACTGCTTCAAGATTTAACTGTGCGCGCATCGGATTCCCTTCCCAGGAAATTGACCCTCCTTTTTTGACCTCAAACTTCTTGTCTATCAGTCCTCCATATTTAAAATTATAAGTCCCTTCATACGCTTGAAAATCACCCCACATATTGAATTTCCCCGTCGTGTTTATTTTAAACAACAAAGAGCCAAAACCTTTCCCCTTCATTCCGTGACCTGTGTTTCGGTCTAGAATTACCTCTACTTCGGCATCCGGTGTAATATCAAAATCAAACTCCAATTCAAGGCCATTATAATTCCGGGTATTTTCTACAATACCGTTCCTTACATTGTATTTTTCTTTAGCAGTCAGGAAATGAAGAAAAATATTATCACTTACACTTTCGGCATTATTAATAGGAATTTTTATGGCTGTTCCTTTCTCTGATTTTGCAGCTACTTTTATAAACAATGAATTAGTTGGTCCTTTTATAGTGGCAACTCCATCTATAAATGCAGTACCATAATAAGCTGAATCTTCAGTATCCTTAGTATCTAATGCTAGAAGCCTTTTTGAATTAACGGTTAAATCTAATTTCCAATCCGAAAAATTAGTATGCCCAATACTTCCGTTTAACTTCCCTACAGTGCCAAATTTTGTGTCTGTCAAGGTATTGTTTCTAAACAAGAATCGGTCATCGGTCAGGTCTATAATTGTGTTATCACTTAAACCGTAATCCACATTCAGGTAGGGTATGGTTATTCCTGCTTGGTCAAGGTACAGCCTGCCATTTATACTAGGTTTCTTAAGATTTCCTTCTATGGTAGCATTACCGGCTATTGAACCTCGTATATTAGACAATACTTCACCACCCAAAGAGTTCAAGGTTGCGATATTAAATTTATCAAATTTTAGCCTCAAATCAAGAATGGTTTCTTTATTGACAATTTCAAAACTACCATCCGCATTAAATGATTCAAAATTTTTGTTCTCTAAATTAGAATTTATGGTAAACTTGCTAAGATTTTCATCACCTTCAATTTCAAAATTTAAAGTTCCTAAATCTATTTTATTTAAATTCAAATTATCAATAACTATAGAAGATGTAGGCTGAAAAACATCTTTATTTTGCTTGAAATTTACTTTTCCATTTATATTTCCATGTGCAATAAATTTATCATTAGCAGGCGTGATTTTGTTTAGATCCACATCTTTAAAACTCAGTTGTAAATCCTTAATTGTAGTATCTTTAAAAAGGCCCACTAAAGAAATTTCCTGTTCTTCATGTGACAACACAATGTTATCAATATTGAAATTTTGAAATGATTTATCAAAAACAACTTTATTATCAGTTGCTTCTTTTTCGTTCAAAAACCACAAATAATCTTTGAATTTCACCTCTGATTTACTAATTCCAACTACATTATTGTTATCCTGATTAATAGTATGGTATAAATTCAGATTAAAATAATCTTCTGCTTTTGGTCCCCCTTTAAACTCCGAACGAAAATACAGTGTGTCTTTCATTGTGACATTTATCAGACTAAAATCACGTATTTTATAGTATTTTGTTTTTATACTGTCCAGTTCTATGTAGGCATTATAAAGCGGATTTTTATTGTCTACCGAAACTCTTATATTATCAAGTATATTGTTTGAAGCTATAATTTGAGGCGAATTAAAATTGAGTTTAAATTCCTGATTATCGGAGTTTATATTTCCTTTAATAATGGTGTTGGGTGCAATAGAAATATCAGGGTAAAATATTTCAATTATTTTATTATATATAGAGAAATTAAACTTAAGAAACTGTCCTTTCTTTACCTTGTTGGGCTTAAAATTCGTGTACAGGCTTCCCAAAGAATTCTTTACCAGGTTTTCCAATTGGTTAAATTCATATTTACCCACAATTTCACCCTGAACAATATCTGGTGAATTTACAGTCATGGTTCTTACTCTATTTTCATCAAAAGTTGAATTTATGGTAAAATCATCAAAATTATACGTGTCTTTTGCATTTTGATAGGAGGTTTCGTTGATATACACATTTCCTTGAAAATTTTCTACAGTATTTCCTGATGCCTGAACTACCACATCGCCTCTAAATACAGCAATAGAATCCTTAATTAACTTTAATTTATTCAAATCTGCGTTTTCAACATTAATGTGAAAATCGTATCTATTGTCTTTTTTGCTTAAATCCAATAAACCTTCAAAATTCATACTTAAATTAGGATCTTTTATGGCAATTTGTCCTCTGTAATTCGGATTTTTAAGAACTCCATTGACATCAATATTCGTGTAATTGTATTTTTTATACTCTATTTGGCTAATGCTCCCTTTGATAGCTGTGTCCAGGTATTTTTCTTTGAATCCTTTACCATCGATATCCATATTCAAACTTACCTTTCCTAGTTCTTTTTGATCCAATAAAGTTCCAATATCAAAATTTTCTAAAATAACGTTCCCAATATAAGAAGCCTTATCAATAACATTTATATTTTTTATTTCTAAATTAGAGATTACTTTACCTAACGCCGTTATCATAGAAAAATCAGCTTTGACAACAGTTGTAGAAACATTTGAAACTCCGGAAGCTGAAAATCGTCCTAATTTTTTTAGAGAACTGGGTAATTTATTTCCAAGAATATTAGGTAATATAACTATCAAATTATCATAGCTAGAGGTTAATTTGTCAAATCTGGCATACATCGAAAATTTCTGCCCTTTTTTAGCAAACAAGTTTTTAAAATTAATAGCACCGTTGATCTGTGTTTTCCGATCATCAACTAATTTTAAATTTTTGAATTTCAAATCATTAAGCGTTCCTTTAATAGATGCTTTGATATAAAAATGTTGATTTTTCCCTATTTCTTTATAAAAGTAACGAATATCATTTGAAGCAATTGAGGCAGCATCCAGTTTAATATCAAAGAGTACTTTATCGGTAAAATTAGAAAAATATTCAATTTTATAATTTAACAATACAGTCCCTTTTAAGGTGGATTCTTTGGTCAACAAATTCAGATTTTCTAGTTTTAAGTTTTTTCTGGAATAACTGAATTTTGAGTTTAAATTTTTAACATACAAACCCCGAAAATCTAAAAATGACATTTTATCAATCATAGTCGTTACATCCTGACCGTAAATTTTAAAATTCGTTACGGAAGCATTCAGTTTAGTAAAATCCAAGTCTTTTGGAATTTCACGATTTAGATCTGTCAAAATAAAATGACTATCGTAAATTTTTAATTCCTTTACGGTGAGCAGAAACTTTTTTGTTGATGGTCTTCCGGTTTCAAAAGCGGCTATAAATTTATCGAGATTAGACTCTTTTTCATTTTTGTACGTTTTTAAATTAAATACTAAACCACTCAACCGCAAATCACCAAAAATCAGATCACCGTCCAGCAATTTTTTACCTTCTAAAATAGTCGTTGCAATTCTATCCGAATAAATTAAAGTGTCTTTGTGGTGATCCAGAATCAATACTTTTTTGAATTTTACACCTCCAAAAACAGATATAACAACTCCGTCAATAGCAATATTAGTTCCAAAGTCTTTATTGAGACTTCGGGTGAAATACTGTGCTATTTTAGTTTGAACAAATGGTAGGGTAAGAGCAATACCAAGTACAAGTAAAAGTAGGATTAGTCCAAGTAGAGACCGAAATACTATTTTTTTTATTTTTTTGATACCTACTATATATTTAAATTTTCTAAAATTTCATTTTACCTCTGGAAACTCCTGTGCCTTAAATAAAAATTCTTTAATTTTGGCCTTTACAAAATTGTTATTTTTTGTAAACTAATCATCAAATGTAACTCCAAATTTATGCCTTTTTATGCAAAATCCCGAGGTTTTTATTCTTGCCATTGAAAGTTCTTGTGATGATACTGCAGCGGCCATTTTACACAACGATAAAGTATTGTCAAATGTTGTTGCAAATCAGCTAATTCATAATCAATATGGTGGCGTAGTTCCTGAGCTCGCCTCACGTGCACACCAACAAAACATAGTTCCGGTAGTCGATGCGGCGCTTCGAAAGGCAAATATACAAAAAGAACAGTTATCTGCAATTGCATTTACACAAGGTCCGGGACTCATGGGTTCGCTACTGGTAGGGAGTTCGTTTGCAAAATCACTTGCCCTGGCCTTACAAATTCCTTTGATTGCTGTAAATCACATGCAAGCTCATGTCCTGGCACATTATATAGAGGAAGAGGGCTATGAAAAACCCACTTTCCCGTTCTTGGCCTTAACTATAAGCGGTGGACATACACAAATCATCAAAGTAGATCATTTTTTTGACATGACCGTAATTGGTCAAACCACTGATGACGCAGTTGGAGAAGCTTTTGACAAAAGCGCTAAAATTTTAGGACTTCCCTACCCTGGTGGCCCCTTAATTGATAAATATGCGCAATTAGGAAACCCAAAAGCATTTGTGTTTACAAAACCTAAAGTTCCAGGATTAAATTTTAGCTTCTCCGGTTTGAAAACGGCTATTTTATATTTTATTCAAAAGAAAAAATTAGAAAATCCAAACTTTGTTGCTGAGAATCTAAATGATATTTGCGCATCAATCCAACATACTATTATTGAAATTTTAATGGACAAATTAAAATTAGCCGTAAAAGAAACCGGGATCAAACAAATAGCCATCGGCGGAGGCGTTTCTGCTAATTCCGGAATCCGAAATACATTAAAGGAAACAGAAAACATATATGGTTGGAAAACCTTTATTCCTAAATTTGAATACACTACTGATAATGCTGCAATGATAGGAATTGTAGGATATCAAAAATTTTTAACCCAAACATTTGAAACTTCATCTGTTGTTTCTAAAGCAAGAATACAATTATAAATTATGCAATTATTCTTTAACCCTACTATTACAGAATCCACGACAATTTTTTCTTTTGATAAAGAAGAAAGCAAACACATTATCAAAGTATTACGCAAGAAAGATACCGATATATTATTTGTAACCAATGGCTCAGGCTACTTATTTAAAACAGAAATAACACTGGCATCCGACAGTAAATGCACCGTTAAAATCCTTTCGTTCGAAAAAGCCCCAGTTGCAAAATTTCACATACATCTGGCTGTAGCGCCAACTAAAATGAATGACCGTTACGAATGGTTTTTGGAAAAAGCAACCGAAATAGGCATTCACGAAATCACACCTATTATTTGTGATCACTCAGAGCGAAAAGTTATCAATAATGAACGATTTGATAAAATTTTATTAGCTGCCATGAAGCAATCTAACGAATTATACCTGCCGAAATTAAATCAGGCCATATTGATGAAAGATTTTTTAAAACACAACTATGAAGGCCTTAAATTAATTGCCCATTGTGAGGAAACGGATAAAAAATCATTGAAATCCGTTTTGAAACCAAATGAAAATGTGACCCTACTAATAGGCCCTGAAGGTGATTTTTCAGAAAAAGAAATTGCATTGGCAATTGACAACAAGTACATTCCGGTTTCATTAGGAAATACAAGGCTACGAACAGAAACGGCAGCAATAGTGGCTTGTCACAGCATACACTTTGTCAATGAATAATAATAAAACGTGTTTGGATTGCTGAACAATCAAAAAAAAACAATGCACAAAATGGGTGCAAATAATAGAAATTGGCTATGAAAAAAATATTTTATTTACTCTTATTATTTTCGGTCGTTTCATTTTCGCAGGAAATTGCATTGTTAAAATACAGTGGTGGTGGCGATTGGTATGCAAACCCAACATCATTACCCAATTTGATAAAATACTGCAATGCAACTATAAATACCCAAATAAAAACAAAGCCAGCCACGGTTGAGCCTGCTAGTCCTGATTTATTTTCATACCCTTATGTGCATATGACCGGCCATGGAAATGTAGTTTTTAGTGCTGCTGATAGCAACAACCTTAAAAATTATTTGCTGGCTGGAGGATTTCTTCATATTGATGATAATTATGGAATGGACCAATACATCCGAAAAGAAATCAAAAAAATATTTCCAAATAATAGTCTAGTGGAAATTCCAGCGAGTCATGCCATTTTTCAAAAACCATTCTCGTTCCCAAACGGATTACCCAAAATACACGAACATGACGGTAAACGACCCCAAGCTTTTGGACTTTTTATAAGAAATAAATTAATACTGCTTTATACCTATGAATGCGATTTAGGAGATGGATGGGAAGATCCAGAAGTCAATAATGATCCAGCAGCGATTCGAGAAAAAGCATTAAAAATGGGGGCAAATATTATCAATTATATTTTTAATAATTAACACCGCTTACCAATAATTTATTTTGAGTAACAATCATCGTATAATGTCGTGTTTTACAATTAGACAACAAGAAGTAACAAATTGATTTTAAGATACTATTTTACATTTTTTTTGACTTTATGACTTTTGAACTTTCGAGTTCTGTAGCGCTATAATTCTTAATATCCTTCTTTGAAAGATGCCATCGCTAACAATCAAATAAAAAATACAGATTAGTATTAATTGTGAAAATAAATAGTTTGAAAAATCCACCATTACTTTCTTTTTTCAGAGGTAAAATTAGCATTAAAGAATCATTTAATAAGAATAATATTAATTACAATCTCCCTAAATATATTTTATTAAGACCAGAGGTAAATCAAGAACACGACAGCAGAAAGAGGCTACTAAAAAGTCATAATTGATATTTATTTCATGAAAAAATAGATATTTATTTTTTTTCATGAAATAATTGTTATAAAATTGTTAAATCATTAACCAAATCTATTAATTTATAACAAACTCGATTATGAAAAATTTTTTTTTACCCGTTGCTGCTCTTTTAATGCTTTTCTCTTGTCAAAATGATACAGCAGAAACAACTTCGGAAGCAAGCGCTGTATCTCAACGCGGTTGTGCCACTCAAGAAGTTCTTGCTGCACAAATGAAAGCTGATCCATCATTAGCCTTGAGAATGAATAAAATTGAAGCATTTACTGAAAAAGCAATGTTAGCCGGTCGATTAGTTAACGGTAAAGTAGAAATTCCTGTAGTTGTAAACGTTTTATACAGAACTGCGGCAGAAAACATAACTGATGCTCAAATTCAATCTCAAATAGATGTATTAAACGAAGATTTTAATGCTACTAATTCAGATTTCAGCAGTACTCCCGCTTTATTCTCTGGAGTTGCAGCAAATGTTGGTATTACTTTCGTTTTAGAAACAATAAATAGAAAATCTACTACTAAAACTTCATGGGGCACAAGAGATGCTATGAAAAAAACAAAACAAGGCGGTTTAGACCCTACTTCACCAACAACATCACTTAATATATGGGCTTGTACTATTGGTGGCGGTATCTTAGGTTATGCGCAATTTCCTGGCGGATCAACGGCTACTGATGGTGTTGTAGTTGATTCAAAATATTTTGGATTATCTGGATCAGGGGCTTATCCTTATAACTTAGGAAGAACAGCAACTCACGAAGTAGGACACTGGATGAATTTACGTCATATCTGGGGTGATGCAACTTGTGGAAGTGATTTAGTTTCTGACACACCTACACACAATACTGCTAATTATGGCGTTCCTGCTTATCCTCATTACAGCACATGCTCTGGAACTCCTGTAGAAATGACTATGAATTACATGGATTACACAGATGATAGGGGTATGTATATGTTCTCTAATGGCCAAAAATCAAGAATGGCTGCAATTTTTGTTGCAGGCGGAGCAAGAGCAGGTTTTGGAGTATAATTCCTAAATAAATTTATAAAATAAGCGACCTAAAAAGTCGCCTATTTTATTTATAAGCATTACGTGTTTATATTTCTTCATTACGATAAGTAACCTATTAACAGCATAAATTTTATTTAAATAGTCTTTACTGTTCTTATCCAAAAAGCAAGATTTAAATTATTTAATAAATAAGTAATCATAAAATTTTTTTTTAAATAAAAATTGTTATAAAATTGTGATATAATAAACCAAATCTATTAATTTATAACAAATTCATTATGAAAAAAATTCTTTTATCTGCTGTAGCATTATTAATGCTTTTTTCTTGTCAAAATGACACAACAGAAATTACTCCATCAGCTGATGCAGTTACAAAACGTGGTTGCGCATCTCAAGAAGTGTTAGCTGCCCAAATGAAAGCTGATCCGTCATTAGTTTTGCGAATGAATAAAATTGAAGCTTTTACCGACAAAGCAATGTTATCTGGTCGCTTAGTTAACGGTAAAGTAGAAATCCCAGTGGTCGTAAACGTTTTATACAGAACTACAGCTGAAAATATTTCGCTGGCACAAATCCAATCCCAAATTGACGTATTGAATAAAGATTTTAATGCTGCAAATTCTGATTATAATTCAGTTCCCGCAGCATTTTCAGGAGTAAAAGCAAATGTTGGAATTACATTCGTCTTACAAAGTGTAAAGAGAAGATCTACTACTATAACATCTTGGTCTACAGATGATTCTATGAAAAAATCAACAAATGGAATCGTTCCAACTACACCAACAACTGTATTAAACATGTGGTCTTGTAATCTTGGTGGCGGTATTCTAGGCTACGCACAATTTCCTGGAGGTGCATCGTCTACCGATGGAGTAGTAATGGATAACAATGCATTCGGTACTACCGGGACAGTAACAGCGCCATTTAATCTAGGAAGAACAGCAACTCACGAAGTAGGACACTGGATGAATTTACGTCACATTTGGGGTGATGCTACTTGTGGAAGCGATTTAGTTTCTGACACGCCTACGCACAATACTGCTAATTATGGTGTTCCTACCTACCCTCATTACAGTACATGCTCTGGTACTCCTGTAGAAATGACTATGAATTACATGGATTATACAGATGATAGAGGTATGTACATGTTCTCTAACGGCCAAAAATCAAGAATGGATGCAATTTTTGTTTCTGGTGGAGCAAGAGCGAGTTTCGGAATATAATTTTTAGTTTTTTAGAATTTAAAACTCGCTACTTGTTAGCGAGTTTTTTTTATCTTTAGCCCTTAATATAAAGATATGATTACGTCAAAAACCATTTCTAGCGGCATTATCCGTGCGCTACTTACCTTAGTGCTAGGTGCTTTAGTGCTGTTCTTTTTCTACCAAATTCAATCGGTGATAATTTATCTTGTAGTATCCTTTATATTCACAATGATTGGAAATCCTATTTTAGATTTTTTTAAACGGAGATTAAAATTTAATCATCTCTTTGCTACTATTACCACTTTGTTTATTTTTATACTGATTATATTTGGTTTCATAATGATGTTTATTCCTTTGATTTTATCCCAAGGACAAAATTTATCACTGCTCAACACAGCAGAAATTGAAAAAAATATAATTGAGTTAGCCAATCAGATCAGTGTGTTTTTGGAAAGTCATCAAATTGATTCCTCACAAATACTTAAGGAAGCCAACATTTCCTCTAAAATAAATTTTAATATCATTCCAAATTTTCTAAATGCTATTTTGGGAACAATCAGTAGTTTTGTTGTGGGACTGGCTTCGGTACTGTTTATTACTTTTTTCTTTTTAAAAGACCGATTAATGTTTCTTTTAGGAGTAAAAAAATTAATTCCCAATAGTCACGAATTTCAAATTTTAAATTCACTGGAAAAGATCAACCATTTACTATCGCGTTATTTTATTGGATTATTGCTTCAATTATTTATTGTGTTTCTTTTATACTTCATAGTCTTAGTCATTTTTGGTATTCCCGATGCAATTGTTATTGCTTTTTTATGTGCTGTATTGAATATTATCCCCTACATAGGTCCATTAATTGCATCGGTGTTAGCCGCAATTTTGACTATGATCAGCAATTTAGGTGGTGACTTCCAATCCGATATTTTACCTACGACAATTTACGTTCTTATTGGTTTTTGGATCGTTCAGATTATTGATAACAATTTATCCCAACCTATTATCTTTTCAAAAAGTGTCAGTTCACATCCCTTAGAAATATTTCTGGTTATCTTAATTGCCGGTTTTCTTTTTGGAATATTGGGAATGATTGTAGCCGTTCCATTGTATACAATAATTAAGGTGATAGGGAAAGAATTTTTTCCGGAAAATAAGATCATTCAATCATTAACTAAAGACCTTTAATTTTGGATTTAATGATTTTAAATCCTGAAGTACAAGTATTTATCAATGCTAACATTGGTACACACGTAGCAACATTAGCATTACAAAAAAATCCCTTTCCCAATGTGGATTGGATCACCATTTTGAACCAAATAGACGCTAAGACAAAAGCAAAAGATAAATTGCCACATTGGTTCTTGTCCCAAAACATCATTTATCCAAGCAAACTTTCAGTAGAACAAACGTCTTCTGAAAAAACAGCTTCTTATAAAGCTTCTATTGTTACTGGTGATCACTTAATCGATTTGACTGGAGGTTTTGGTGTGGATGATTTTTATTTTGCACAAAAAATAAAAGAAGTGGTTCATTGCGAAATTAATCCCGATTTATCTCAACTTGTAAAACACAATTTTGAGCAATTACGTGTTCCTAATATTACTTGTTATACCGGAGATAGTCTGGCAACCTTAACCGCTTTAAAAACAAACTGGGACTGGATTTATATTGATCCTTCCAGAAGAAATGATACCAAAGGAAAGGTATTCATGCTTAAAGATTGTTTGCCAAATGTTCCTGAAAATCTAACTTTTTATTTTAAAAATACAAATGCTATTCTCATAAAAACGGCTCCTATTCTTGATATTACTGCCGGACTAACGGAATTACAACACGTGAAACAAATTCATATTATAGCCGTTGAGAACGAAGTTAAGGAATTGTTATGGGAACTTCATGCAGCTTATTCCGGACCAATACGCATTAAAACTGTCAATATCCTCAAGGATAAAAATGAAACTTTTGATTTTATTTGGAATGAAGATGCTAGTTTTCCAAATTTCAACTTACCTCAAACCTATTTATACGAGCCCAATAGTGCTATTATGAAATCAGGTGGATTTGATGAAGTGGGATCCTTTTACAAAGTCAATAAACTACACAAGCATTCCCACTTATACACTTCCATGGACTTAATTCCCTTTCCGGGTCGTGTTTTTGAAATTCAAAATACATTTTCCTACAACAAAACAGCGATGAAATTTTTTTTAGAAAACAGTAAAGCCAATATCACAACTCGGAATTTTCCGGACAGTGTAGAAAGTATTCGGAAAAAATGGAAAATAAAAGACGGAGGAAATATATATAGTTTTTTTACAACTGATGAAAATAACCATAAAATAGTTTTAATTTGCACCAAAATATCATAAAAATGAAATTCATAATTACATTAACTTTCTTTTTCTTCAGTTTGAGTCTTTTTGCACAAAAACCATGTGATTACAGTGAAAACGTTACTGATTCAATAGGAACCTATAAATCAACTAAAGAATATATGATTAGTGAAAAAAAATTTGCCGGAAACTCCAGCTATATTTTCTATTCACTGGCTTTAACGGATGGATTACCAACCTTAAACATACAATTTATCCAAAAAAGCAAGGGATTTATAAAAGCGAATTGTTTTGATAAAAATTCAAAATTGTTTTTACAACTCAACAACGGAAAAATAATTACGTTAATACACACTGATCAAGAAGATTGTGGCACTTTGATTCGTGATGACAATGGATATGATAACCGGATCAATTCTGCAGCATTTATGTTTATGAAGGATAGTTTTGAAGAATTAAAAAGTTCTCCAGTTTCTATGATGCGCATCAAATATTTAACTGATACAGAGGATTTTATTATAAAAAAGGAATTTAAATCGGAATTAAACAACGAAATTTACTATCCGGAAACCTACTTTATAAATACGATAAAGTGTATCGAATAATAGTTTATTTACATTCCCATTTAGTATTAGAAATAGTGTCATTCAACCCTGATTTTACATTATAATGCCACCATTCCGAATCAAATGAATTAAAACCACTACTAATCATTGTTGTTTTCAGCAGGTTTCTATTTGCCTTTACTGTGTGCGAAACAGTAGGATAATCATGACTCGCTTCGACTCCAAAAAAATCAAAACCAGTACCCATATCTAATTCTTTTCCACTGCTGTTCACTAAAGTAAGGTCTACAGCTCCCCCTCTATTATGAATTGATCCCTTCGAGGGATTAGCCACGTACTTAGGATTAGGTACAATTTCCCACATTTTTTTCTGAATATCTAAAGGGCGATAGCAATCAAAAATTTTAATCTTATAGCCCTTTTCCATAAACTTCTCATTGGCTTCAACAAGTGCACGAATGGTTTTTAACCGCAAAAAACATTCTGCGCAATCATATACTTTTGCGTTCAGGAAATTGTCTGTTGTGGCGTATTTCATATCATACACAAAATCTTGACTGTATTCTTTCAAATTTACAAATAGCGTATCATTGCTAATTGGAATCTTTTTTTCGTCTGTTTTAGAAATCAAGTTTTGCGCTTGACAGCTAACAATACAAAAAAGAAAACTAACGAATACAAGTGCTTTGACAGTGAAAATCATGTGTTTATTTTTTATAAAAATAAGGTAAAAAATAGTGGTATCAATTATTCCCTATGAATTAATCCGTTCAGTAATCGTTTCAATTTTGAAAAAGCAATTGCATTTCCTTCAATTTCATTGTATAAAAAAGACAACTAAGATATCCTCTAAAACAAATAAGTCCTCTAAAATTACTTTTAGCGGACTTATTTGTTTTTCCTAATAGTGATCTAAATGCATAGTAAGACCCTGACTGTTTTAGAATTTTTTCGTGTTCTTAATTTAATTTGCTGTTTTTTCGGCTAAAGCCAAAATAAATGACCAATCCAATCAAAAGCCATATTCCAAAATAAATCCAGTTCCAAACACTCAATTCAGCCATCATGTACAAACAACAAATCAATCCCAATAGCGGTATCAAAGACAAATTTGATTTAAAAGACCAAACGGATAATCCAGCTAAAACAATCAAGAAAATCCACATTGGAATTTTGTGTTTAAATAAACTAAAACCGCTTTCATATTTCACTGCATCAGCAATTGGCAAACCCGCTATAACAGCAGCATATTTTGCCTCATCTTGTTGATACTGGCGCAATAAATGCTCTAAATCCGGCGTTTCATCAGTGCTGTTTTTAGCATCAATAGTGACTAAATAATTGTATACTTTTTGGGTTTCTTCTTTGTTTAACGAGGTGATGATAGCGGATGAACTGTTGATTTGAGTTTTATTGGTAATAAAATCCATTGTTCCTTTTTTATTGTAACCAAAAGCAAACACCAATCCCATAATAATCAAAACTGGCAATATGAATTTTGAATTTACATAAGGAGTTTTAAATTTTCCACGAGGTATATCGGTTCTGTTTTGTAACACTAAAACTCCGGCACAAACCAATACAAAAGCGAATAACGTTCCAATACTGCACAAATCTGTAACCAATGTTAAATTCAAAAATAAAGCGGGAACTGCTACTACAAACCCGGTAACAATTGTCGCATACGATGGTGTTTTGTATTTTGGATGTACTTTTGAGAAACGTTTTGGCAACAAACCATCACGACTCATACTCATCCAGATACGCGGTTGTCCCATTTGAAAAACCAATAAAACACTTGCCATAGCCACAACCGCACTCACGGCAATGATTCCGGACATCCATTTTAGGTCTAATTTTTCAAATACAAAAGCCAAGGGATCACCTACATTCAACTGGTCATAACGCACCATTCCGGTAAGTACCAGAGCAATGGCAATATATAAAACGGTACATATTATTATGGCCCACATCATTCCTTTAGGCAAATCACGTTGTGGATCTTTGCATTCCTCAGCCGTTGTCGAGATGGCATCAAACCCAATGTAAGCAAAAAACACTGCTGAAACTCCTTTTAAAACTCCTGTAACACCATTAGGCGCAAAAGGATCCCAATTTGCAGTATCCACATAGAAAACACCAACCGCTATGACTAAAAGAACAATACATAATTTGACAACCACCATGATATTACTCGCATTTCGAGATTCTTTCATTCCGCGGTAAATCAATGCCGTAATCAAAACAATAATCAGTAGTGCAGGAAGATCTGCCACAAAATGAAACGATCCAATAACCGGCGAAGTCGTCCAGGCTGTATAAGCATCCTGTAAAGCAGGACTTAAGTTTGCAAATTCTTTGCCACCTTGCATTAGCGCAATGGCATCGTCAAAACCTCTGGAAGCGGACAAAAAATCCATTTGAACCCATTGTGGTAAGTGAAGCCCGCCACTTTCAAGTAAACCCGTAAAATAGTCACTCCACGATATGGCGACCGTTATATTCCCCACAGAATATTCCATTATCAGCGCCCAACCAATAATCCAGGCTATTATTTCTCCAAAAGCCACATACGAATACGTATAAGCACTTCCGGAAACGGGAACCATCGATGCAAATTCAGCATACGCAAAAGCAGCAAAACTACAGGCTATAGCAGTAAACAAGAACAAAAAGATAACTGCAGGCCCTCCATCAGAACTAGCTTTACCAATCGTACTGAAAATTCCGGCTCCTACAATTGCGGCGATACCAAATGCTGTTAAATCACGCGCCGTTAAATGTTTTCCTAATGCATTATGGCCATCGGCATCTCTTTTTTCAACCTGTTTTAAAATATCTTGTACTGTTTTTTTTCTAAATAAACTTGAAGATGCCATAAACTAAACTTTATCATTAAAAATTAATAAACTGTAAATTGTATGCTATAATTATGAAAATAGTTCAAATTATCTTCAAAATTCAAAAGTATAAAACAATTTTAATTAATGGAGTTTCTCTAACTATTTTTTTATTTATTTTTTATAAAAGTTAAATCAATTTTTTTTTATAGTAAATAAGTCAAATTTTGCTATTCATCTAATTAAAAAATAATTTTAAAATCAGCTGCAATTATTATTTCAACCAGCTTTTTAGAATCGTGACCGGATGCAAGGCTTTTCTACTGGTACCATCAAAAATCTGATGGCGGCAACTAGTTCCTGCTGCTGCGATAGCCACTGTTGCATCAGTAGCTCTTATTTTTGGGAACAAGGTGTCTTCTCCCATTTGCATGCTGATTTCATAATGTTCTTTTTCATAACCAAAAGAGCCAGCCATACCACAACATCCCGAATTATAAATCGTAACTGAACTATTTTTAGGGACATTCAACATTACAAAAGTTGCTTCCATAGTACTCAATGACTTCTGGTGACAATGTCCGTGAATTTTTATTGTTTTTGCAACATCAGAAAATTGTTCTGGATGAATTTTACCTTTTGTAATTTCATTTTTAAAAAACTCTTCAATCGTAAATACATGTTGTGCTAATTTTTCAGCACCTTCCTTATCGTCAGCCAATCGAATGTATTCATCTCTAAAGGTCAATATTGCTGAAGGTTCTATTCCTATCAACGGAAAATCAGTAGTAACATAATCCGAAAAAACAGTTACGTTTATGTTTGCGATTGCTTTGGCTTCTTCCAGAAAACCTTTAGAGATAAAAGCCCTTCCGCTTTCCTCATGATCCACCATAATTACTTCATATCCTAATGCTGTCAATAACTCGTACGCATCAATGCCTACTGAAACATCATAAAAATTAGTAAATTCATCACAAAACAAACATACTTTTCCGTTTACAAAAGAATCACTTGGTGCTTGATTCCAATTTTTCTCATACCATTTTCTAAAGGTTTGCTGAGCCAAAGGCGGTACTTCTCTTTTTGAGGCAATTCCCATGGTTTTTTTTACCAAAGGCAAGTTCAGCATGAAATTCGTAAACTTTGGAGTGATACTCCCCAGTCCATTCAATTTCGCATTAAAAGCAAATACTTTATTGCGCCATGAAAATCCATTCGCTTTTTGATAGTGGTACAGAAACTCTGATTTCATTGCTGCCACATCCACATTACTGGGACATTCACTGGCACAAGCCTTGCAGCTCACACACAACTCAAATACCTTATATAATTCTTCATGATCGAACTTATTGTCTTTTTCTGAATGCGTCAAATATTCCCGCAGCGCATTGGCTCTGGCGCGCGTCGTATCTTTTTCATTCCGCGTGGCGCGATAGCTAGGACACAAGGTTCCTCCGGCCGAAGGTAATTTTCTGCAATCACCAGAACCATTACATTTTTCCGCAGCACGCAAAATCCCCATACTATCAGAGAAATCCTGAATAGTTTGTATTTCCGGTTCTACTCTCCCCGCTTCCATCCGAAGGTTTTCATCCATTTTGAAAGCGTTTACAATTTTTCCCACATTCAAAATGGTGTTGGGGTCAAAAGCATGTTTGATTCTTTTCAATAATTCATAATTCTGTTCTCCAATCATAAAAGGTAAAAACTCTCCACGAACAATACCGTCCCCATGTTCCCCGCTCAAGGAACCTCTGTATTTTTTGACTAAAACAGCCACTTCGGTTGCGATGTTTCTAAATTGGTGTATCCCTTCTTTTGTTTTCAAATTCAAAACCGGACGCAAATGCAATTCTCCTGCACCGGCATGCGCATAATAAATAGCACTTTGACCATGACGCTCCATCATTGCGGAGAATTCAGCAATATAATTAGGCAAATCACTCAATTCAACAGCGGTATCTTCAATAGAATCTGCCGCTTTATTGTCGCCAACAATACTGCCTAAAAGTCCAAGACCTGCTTTTCTCAGCTCATTTACTTTATCAATATCTGCTCCGTAAATTTTTGGCAAAGCATACCCAAAATTATTTCGTTCTAAATCGGAAATCAAAGCATTGGCCTGTAATTCAGCATCTTCCATACTGTGATACGAGGCTACTTCAAGCATGATAACCGCTTTTGGTTCTCCTTGAATGAAAAATCTATTTTTAGCCTGTTCCCGGTTGGTTTTGGTACAATCTAATATGGTGTCATCCATCATTTCACAAGTGTACAAATGGTGTTTCATTGCGGTAACCACAGCTTCTAAACTTTCCTGAATGGTATGAAAATGGGCCACTATCATCACATTATTTGTTGGCGGTAGCGGATCTACTTTCAGCGTAATTTCAGTGGTAAATGCTAAAGTTCCTTCGCTTCCACAAAGGAGTTTTCCTAGATTTATAGTGCTTTCGGTTCCTCCAAAAAGTTCCGATTTCAATACTAAATCAACTGCATATCCGGTGTTTCTTCTGTGAATTTCAGGTTTCGGAAATTCTTTTGTAATCTCTTTTTGGTTTTCTGTGTTCGAAAGTTCCTCATAAATAGTCTTGTAAATAGAACTTTCAAGCGTGTTCCCTTTTGTTTTTTCAATGAATTCAGCAGAAGTCATTTCTTTAAATACTGCCGAACTTCCATCACTCAAAACTGCTTTAATTTCCACAATTTTATCTCGGGTAACTCCGTACCGAATTGATGTAGTTCCAGATGAATTATTGCCTACCATTCCGCCTATCATACAACGATTGGAAGTCGAAGTATTGGGGCCAAAAAACAATTCGTGCGGTTTTAAATATAAATTCAGTTCATCCCGAATTACTCCTGGTTGTACGGTAACGGTTTTTTTAATAGAATCAAAAGCGACAATTTTCGTAAAATGTTTCGAAACATCCACGATTATTCCACTACCTACAGTTTGACCTGCCAATGATGTTCCGGCAGTTCTAGGCGTAATTGAAATTTTATTTTTTGCTGCAAAGCGAATAATTTTTACAATATCTTCCTCTGATTTTGGAATCGCTACAGCAAGTGGCAGGATCCTGTAGGCCGAAGCGTCAGTGGCATACAATGTTTTATGAAGGTCATCATATAAAAGAATGCCTTCTAATGATTGAGATAGTTCTTGTAACGGAGGCGTAATTGACATATTGTGGAGTGAATTGCTGTTATTTTCACAAATATAAATATATAGTGGTGTATACTTTAAAAACTAATAAGAAATATTCAAATCCTTTTATTATTTAAGGTAAAGTATTCTTTAATGTTATTTTGAAAAAACGGCAAAGAAATTGCGCTGATAAAAAAAGTCGAATTTTAAACCCATTTTATCGGGTAAATTTCACTAAAAAAACTATTTTTGAATACTTTATAAACAATACTCTAATGAAAAATCGCAAGCACACTCTTTTGCTTATTTTATTCTTTTTACTATCTTTTTCGATTGGTAACGCACAAACATCCGCTACAAATCCCAAAAATGAATTTAGAGCCGTTTGGATTGCTACAGTGGTGAATATTGACTGGCCTAAAATGAGTACTGATAATGTTGCCAAACAAAAAGCAGATTATATTGAGATTTTAGAGGCTTATAAAAAATTAAATTATAATGCAGTCATTGTTCAGATTCGAAGTGTTGGTGATGCTTTTTATCCAACCCAATTAGCACCTTGGTCCCGATTTTTGACCGGTAAAGAAGGACAGGCACCAAAACCTTATTTTGACACCTTAGCGTGGATGATTGCTGAAACGCATGCCAGAGGTTTTGAATTTCATGCTTGGATGAATCCATACCGAGCCACAATGGATTACAATACTGCACTTTTAAGTCCTCAACACGATTTTTTTAAATATCCCGAATGGATGATAAAATATGGTGGTAAATACTATTACAATCCTGCTTTGCCTGAAGTTCAAAATCATTTGACAGCTGTCGTGGAAGAAGTCGTTACAAATTATGACATTGATGCCATTCATTTTGATGATTATTTTTATCCGTATAAAATAAAAGGCGAATTATTTGACGACACTGATTCTTTCAAAAAATATGGAGATGGATTGGATTTAGCGGATTGGAGACGTAAAAATGTGAATGATTTTGTAAAAAGTGTTTCAATATCGATCAAAAAAATCAAACCGTGGGTGCAATTTGGCATCAGCCCATTTGGTGTCTGGAGAAATAAATCAGTAGATCCAAGAGGTTCCGAAACGGAATCTGGGCAAACTAATTACGATGATTTATTTGCTGATCCGTTAGCGTGGATGGAAAACAAGTGGATTGATTACCTTGTTCCGCAGCTATACTGGAGTATGGATCACCCTAAAGCTTCCTATTCGAAATTGTTGCGTTGGTGGTCTGAAAATTCAACAAATACGGCAATCTATATTGGTAACGGATCATACAAAATCAATACCGACTCTGACAAAAGATGGAATAATCCATACGAAATCCCCAACCAAATAGACATTACCAGATCATATAAAAATATTCAGGGTAATGCTTTTTTTAGTGCCAAATCATTTTTAAACAAAAATCAAAGTGTGACTCGATTACTGGAAAACAACCAATACAAATATCCTGCACTTCCTCACGTTGTTCCAAATTTTGTCAAAAAAGTAATCGCTGTTCCAAGGGCAAACGCACTGGTTAAAAATTCGATTTCTTCTAGTTTTTATGTTCCTTATCCTGAAAATAGTCAAGTGCGTTATGTGATGGTTTATGGATCTACATCTGAAACACAAATTGATGTGAATGATCCGAGCCAAATCATCAACAAAATTGCTTTCAATGAGAAAAACCCAGTTGAAATAGTAATTCCTACTTATAAATTAGATAAAAATAATTCCTGCGCCATTACATTCATCGATTTTTATGGCAATGAAAGTGAAGCTGCTTTTGTCAATTTTACGCTATAATTTTAATTGAATATAATTTGCCTTAAATGAAAACAGACAATAGACCCTGGTATTGGATTCCCGTTTTAAACTTTGCTTCAGGCTTGCCGTATGCTATTATTATTTCGGTTTCGGTAATAATGTATAAAAACCTAGGAATCAACAATGAGGATATTGGTATATATACCAGTTTACTATATTTACCATGGGTAATCAAACCGCTGTGGAGCCCTTTTATTGACCTCTATTCGACTAAAAGAAAATGGTTTTTGAGCATGCAATTACTGATTGCAGTTGCATTTTTGATTGTGGGTTTGACCATTCCTATGAATAATTTTTTCATGCTAAGTCTAGCTGTTTTTTGGATGGCGGCATTTGCATCAGCCTCTAATGATGTGGCCAGTGATGGCTTTTACATGTTGGCTTTAGAGAAAGACCAACAATCCTTTTTCCTTGGAATCCGGAGTACATTTTACAGACTTTCTATGCTTACCGGAAACGGATTAATTGTAGTTATTGCTGGTTATCTGGAACAGGAATATGGAGACAAACAAAAAGCATGGTCCTACACCATGGTAATTGTAGGATTAATTATGACGGTAATTACCATTTACAATTATTTTTCGACTCCAAAAATTGAAACAAAAATTGCAGAGGCAAAAACGGAATCAGTCCCAAATAAAAGCTTCGGAGTTGTTTTTGCTACTTTTTTTCAAAAGAAACAAATTGGTTTAGTTTTGGCTTTCATTTTATTATTCAGATTAGGAGAATCTCAGTTATTAAAAATGTTAACTCCTTTTTTAATAGATCCTATAACTGCAGGAGGCATGGGCTTAACCACACAGGATGTTGGCGTTATCTATGGGACTTTTGGCGTGATTTCGCTTACTTTGGGCGGTATCTTAGGCGGTATTGCCATTTCCAGAGATGGATTAGGAAAATGGATGTTACTCATGATTTTAGCCATGCACTTACCTATAATAGGATTCATACTATTATCCCATTTTCATCCTGGTTCCGTTTTCTATATTTATGCGACGGTGATTGCGGAACAATTTGGTTATGGTTTTGGTTTTGCGGCTTTCATGATGTACTTGATTTATGTGGCTGATGGCGAATCAAAAACCTCTCACTACTCTATTGCAACCGGATTTATGGCGTTAGGAATGATGCTTCCGGGAATGTTGAGCGGATTTATTCAAGACTATTTGGGCTATGGAAATTTCTTTATTTGGGTGTTTTTGGCAACCATCCCTGGATTAATTTTATCCCGCTTTTTGATTTTTCCTGCCGATTTCGGTAAGAAAACAGAACAAGAATAAACAAACTAGCTTTTTTTAAACATATAAGTCATATAAGTTTATTTAAGAAAGTAAGACTCTCTTAAAAATAACTGTTTTTTCACAACCCTTTTATATAATTATTTATTCTGTGTAATTTGACTTACGTGACTTATTTGTTTAAAATTAACATCATATTCATTTTATAATGACAATAGAACAAAAAATAGGACAATTTTTCTTCCCAGCCGTTTTCATCAATGATACTGAGGAAAACATTCAGGCTACCGAACGATTAATAAAAGAGCACAATATAGGTGGATTGACTTTTTTTCACAGTAGAGCTAGTGCTGCGACGAATTATGAAACTACAAAAAAAGTAGTCCTGAATGATGGTAGTTTTCAGCGTTTAAAAGAACTCATAATCAGATATCAAAATTGTGCTACGACTCCGTTATTAATGAGTATTGATGCCGAATGGGGATTGGCTATGCGCGTAGAAAAAACACCACAATATCCGTATGCGATTACCCTTGGCGCTTTGCCTGACAATAAAAAAAATCTGGTTTATGAAGTGGGCAAACAAATAGGTTTAGACTTAAAATCAGTTGGGATTCATTATAATTTATCGCCATTGGCGGATATCAATAACAATCCGAATAATCCTGTAATTGGCTACCGTTCTTTTGGTCAAGACAAAAAAAAAGTAACTGATTTTGCGCTGGAATATCTCAGAGGACTTAATGATACTGGTGTTTTAGGCTGTCTCAAACATTTTCCCGGACACGGAAATACTAATATTGATTCGCATTTGGGATTACCTATTTTAAAAGAAACTCTCGAAGAATTAGTAGCCAATGAACTGGTTCCGTTTATAAAAGGAATTGAGAACAAAGTCGATTCGATTATGATTGGCCATTTGGCAGTTCCTGCTTTGAACGAAGGAAAAAACACTTCGGCAACGCTGTCAAAATCCGTGATTGAAACCCTTTTGCGCAAGCAATTGGGCTATGATGGTTTAGTGATTTCGGATGCTTTGAATATGCACAGCGTTTCTAAATTATACGATCAAAAAGGGCAACTGGAATGGGAAGCTTTTAATGCTGGTAATGATATTTTGTGCTTTGCCGAAAACGTACCCGAAGGAATACAGGAAATCCTAAAAAACGCAACTCCGGAACGGATTGAAGCTAGCTTTAACCGGTTGTGGAAATGCAAACAAAAAGCAGGTATTATAGACGGAACTTCTAAATTACCGCATCTTTCCCGGAATGCTTTTGATTTTAAAACCACTTCTGAATTAAACTCAAAAATTGCTCAAAATTGCATTACTAAAATAAAAGACACCCGCAATACCGTTACACTTTTTGATGCAAAAAACAGAGCGAATCTAGCCAAAATAAGTCTGTATAAAAACACTGAAAATTCTTTTTTTAAAAATTTATCGGCCGCATTGCCTTGTCCTGAATTTTGCTATGAAAGAGGAGATACCATAGCCCTGAATGAATTAGATGAACTGCTACTTGATTTTGATACTATCCTTATTGCTTTGTTTGTTCCAAAAGCCAAACCAATGAATAATTTTGATATAGAGGATTTTGTATTGCAGTATTTAGAAAAATTATTTATTTCAAAAAAGTGTTTTTTATATGTCTTTGGAAACCCGTACGCATTACAGATAATTCCTAACTTAAGTGCTACTGCAGGAATCGTTCAAGTGTATCAGGATTTTTCGGAATTTCAAGAAACAGCAGCACACCAATTACTGGAAAACATGGAGTGTAAAGGAGCTCTGCCGGTGCAAATATCAACTATTGAATAGACTCATAAAATATTTGATTTTTTCTAAAAAGGACTACGGATTGTGAAAAATAGCCAAAAAATAAATTCCGAAATATTTTAAATCCCGAATGGTTTAATTTGAAAGTTCTACTAATAAAATCTACAAAAAACCAAAACTGATAGAGCAGCCACTTTAGGATATAAGGCTTTTTTTTATCTATATTGCACATCCAAACACTATAGAATGGATATAAAAATCAACAAAAATAAAGAATTATCAATAGGACAAGCGTTGGTTCCTGTTCTAGCGCTCATCATGCTGCTAGGTTTTAATGTATTCGTTTACGGTGATGATGCTTTGAGCGGAAGCAATCAATTTGTACTCTTGCTGGGTGGAGCTGTTGCAGCAATTATAGGTTTTTTTAATAAGGTTACCTATCAAAAAATGATTGATGAAGTGGCCGAGAACATCAAATCAACCGTAGGCGCTATCCTGATCTTACTTATGGTTGGAGCATTAGCGGGAACTTGGTTGGTAAGTGGCATTATTCCTTCGATGATTTATTATGGGTTACAAATTTTGAGTCCAACGGTATTTTTGCCTGCTACATTGCTAATTTGTTCTATAATTTCTATTGCTACCGGAAGCTCCTGGACCACCAGTGCTACGGTAGGTATAGCATTAATTGGTGTTGGTGGCGCATTGGGTTTTGATTTAGGAATGGTTGCAGGGGCCGTTATTTCCGGAGCCTATTTCGGAGACAAATTATCGCCCATGTCAGACACAACAAACCTCGCCCCTGCTATGGCCGGAACCGATTTGTTTACGCACATCAGATATATGATGATAACAACAATTCCTACGTATATTATTACTCTAATTTTGTTTATTATTCTGGGTTTGACAGTGGATATTAAAGGAAATGTGGATATAAAAACACTGCTGAATGATATTGAAAGTTCTTTTACTGTTTCGGGATGGTTATTTATAGTTCCCGCTATTGTTATTGGATTAATCATAAAAAAAACAGAACCGCTAATTGCTCTTTTAGCAGGAACTCTTCTGGCTGCTGTATTTGCAATTCTATTTCAACCTCACATCATCAATCAAATTTCTGGTGTCAACAACATGACTTTACAATCCGGTTACAGAGGAATAATGGATGCCATAACAACTAAAGTAAGCATTCCTACTACAAATGAAACCCTTGCGGATTTATTTACTTCTGGAGGAATGCAAAAAATGCTGGGAACTATATGGTTGATTCTTTGCGCAATGGTTTTTGGTGGCATTATGGATGCAATTGGCGCATTGGCAACAATTAGTAAAGCCCTCTTAAAATTAGCACACACCACTTTTGGTTTATTTGCGTCTACCGTAGGAAGCTGTTTGGCATTAAACATTACAGCTTCGGATCAATATTTAGCCATTGTAGTTCCGGGTAAAATGTTTGCGAAAGCCTATAAAAATAAAGGTTTAGCCCCTGAAAACTTAAGTAGAACATTAGAAGACGCCGGGACTGTAACCTCGGTATTAATTCCTTGGAATACCTGCGGAGCGTACCAATCAGGAACATTAGGTGTGCCAACATTAGACTATCTTCCTTTTGCCTTTTTTAATCTTTTAAGCCCTTTTATGACTTTATTATTTGCTGCTTTCAACATAAAAATAAGACAATTACAAAGTGATGCAAACAATACATCTATCTAAATAAAAGTTATCATGTAACCACTAATTCTCATCATCGATTTAGAAAACATCAAAACCTAATTCTAGATTTAGAAATAAATAAGAAAATGCTGTAGCTGAAAGAATAAATGGAATATTAAAGCAGGAATTTATGATTGACAAATACAATCTAGATTTAAAAGTTATGAAGCAAATTGTAAAAGAATCAATCAGCATATACAATGAATTAAGACCTCATTATTCTAATTTCATGCTGACTCCAAACAAAATGCATTTACAAAATCAAATTAAAATGAGGACATATAAAACAAAAAACACTTACAAAAACGTTTTTGCAAGTGTTTAATTAAATATTTTTATCTAATAATCTGTATCGGTTATTCAGGACAAGACAACTTAATAACTTCGTTAGGTTTTAAAAAAACTATTGTTTCCCAATTAATACTTATATTCTCCTTAGTTACTTTGTTCAGAAGCCCAATTATCCATATAAGTTTCAAACACATTTAAAGGCACGGAACCAACCTGCAAAATGGCATCGTGAAACTTTTTGATTTCAAACTTGCTGCCTAAGCTTTTGATGTATTTAGCTTTCAATTCCGAAATTTTCAATTCCCCTGTTTTATAGGAAAGCGCTTGTCCTGGCATTGCCATATATCTTTCTGTTTCTGAAACAGAAGCTTGCTGCTCTCTTCCCCCTTTTTCCATCATGTATTGGATTGACTCTTCTCTTGTCATTATTCCGGTATGCAATCCAACGTCTGTCACTAATCGTATCGCTCTAAATAATTCTGATTTGTAGGCAGCCAATTTTTGATAAGGATCGGTGTACAATCCTAGTTCATCACCCAATGATTCGGCATACAAAGCCCAGCCTTCAGAAAAAACGGAATAGCCAGCAAATTTTCTGATTTTAGGCATGGATTGATTCTCTTGCTGTAAGGACAATTGAAAATGGTGCCCCGGAATTGCTTCATGTATAAAAAGATTGTCCATCCCCAACTTATTGAATTTAGTAGCGTCAACGATTGGAACATTAAAATAACCGGGTCTGCTACCGTCCGTTGTGCCTCTTTCATAATTGGCTGCCGACGTCGCCGCTTTAAATTTTTCAATTGCCTTCACCTCGAAGGCTGTTTTGGGAACAATATTGAATAATTTTTTCAGCTTCGGCTCTATGATGGGCAGGATGGCTCTGTAACTTTCCAATATTTCTTCGTCAGTGGTGAAAGGAAAAAAGGAGGGATCAGTCAGGGCATGATTGAAAAATGCAGTTCGGTCTCCCTGAAAGCCAATTTTTATCTTGAGGTCATCGATCTCTTTAGTAATCTGTTCCACCTCTCGAAGTCCCGTTTGGTAAATTTCATCCGGTGTTTGATTGGTAGTGGTGTTTACTCCAACAAAATATTCATACATTGCTTTTCCATTGGGCAAATCATTGTAGCCCGATGTGGTTCTGGATTTTGGCAAATAAACATTTTTTAAATAATCGGCCAGTTTTCGGTAAGTAGGGATTATTTTAGTGTTGATTGCCTTTTGATAGGCCAATCGTATCGCTTTCTTTTCTTTTGCAGAAAAGGAGCTTGGCATATTCCGAACGGGTTCATAAAAGATATTTTTAAGTGTATCTGTCGCAATTTGAGCTTCCAGCTGCGGAATCATTTTAATCACCAAGGCTTTGGGAAGTACCATTTTCATTGCAACGCCTTTGTTAAAATTAGCTATCGCAGTATCGGCCCATATCGTAAAACCATCAATTCGTTTGAGCCAGTTTTCATAATCTTTCGCTGTTTTAAATGGTTGAGAACTTTTTCCTGAACCAAGAGAAGGTAATGAACTGGGATAGCCCCTAAACTGGCTAAAGGGAATGTATTCAAGATGGAATGTTTCTCTTTCCAGGGCTTGCTTTATTTGGAGACTTACGATGTCGAAAGAAATTTTATCAAAAGAATTCAGCTTGTTTCTATCAAACGATGCTAATTGTTTTTGATACACGATGGTAAAGTCGTGTTGTTTTTTTAGGTAGGGTTCAGCGATATCGTTCGGAAATAAATCGTTGTACCTGTTGTCGCCTCTTTGTGTAGCTGTCAATGGGTTTAATAGCAAGCCTTCTTCGTAATAATTATCTAGAAATTTGCTGAATTTAGCATTGCTTGAGTTTTTTTGTGCCATTACAATTGTGCCGGTGAAAACAAAAAGCAGGACTGCTATTTTTCTAAGAAGAGATTTTAATTTATTCATATTAAGGATTATTTAGAAAATGATTTAATACTACACGCTTGATTAGTCTTTCGATTAAATGGCTGCTATTAGGGTATTTATGTTAATTTTTTTTTTCAATATGCTAATTTATGTTTTATTTTTTTAACTATTGCAATTATTTAGTTTGTCCTCAAAGCGCTATTATTTACAATACCATTTCCAGTTTGTACTTTAACTCAAAATAGTTTTGATTTACTTCTATTACTTTTATACCGGCTTCTTCAATAGCGGTTAATTCTTCTTTTTTTGATCCATCTGCATCAAAATAGAAGAGTATATTTTTATCACATTCTGTAAGTGTTTGTATTACTTTGTCTGCAAACATGTTTTTTACTTATAAAATTAGATGTGATCTAGCAATACTCTCTTTCATTTTATTCTCCACATTTGCGGCTTCAGCGAATTCGTACCATCTTTTCACAGCCTGATCAATTTGCTGGATGATAGTATTCGCCTTTTTTATATTCATTGATTTTGCTACTGTCAGTAAATCTTCTCTGGTAATATAGGTTCTCTTTCCATTAATACTTAAGTTATGCTGACTTACCCAATCACTATCAGGGCGATAGGCAAAACAAATATCATAAGCAGGAGAAAGTTCCCAATCACCCTCTTTCTTTAGTCGAAATGCAAAGTTTTTTGTATGGTCATCACAATTGCGTGCTATTACATTAAACACCATCCTTCTGTATAACTGTTCCGCTTGTGGATACGGTAGTTTTAATAAACGCATGGTTTGAAACAACTGTTCGTAACTAAAACTCGTTATTTGGTTAAAGTCATAGTGTTGCATTGCGCATAACGTTTGTATGTGGTGTTTTTGATCGCCATTTTCTCTATCAAAACGTTTCGTCATGAAATGCGCTCTACCATTTTCTTCGTATAAACGGCATTCCATCATTTCAATTCCGGCTGCTCTTGCCATCAGATAATAAGCCATTTCAATTCTACCATAGCCAGTACTTGCACCAAACTGCACATCGCTTACCGTATCAAGTTTGATTAACCAATGTTCAAATCCTTTTGGGGCATTTGTTTGTCCGGATTTTACCTGTCCTGTTTTTTCGTTATAGGCAATAATGGCTTTTGGACGAGCACCACCAGCTGAGGTTCCAATTTTAAGGATGTTCATCATGGCTTCTTGCTCGTTTTGGTTTAGATTGGCTGTAAAACCTTCTCTTTTGTACAGCATTTTTTGAGAGATGGCTACCAAGCTATCCACTTCTATATCAAAAGCTCTTTTATTGACATTAAATTGGGAAGGTTCAAATTCAAGCGCACCCATACCACGGGTTCCTATAAAGCAAAGCATTTCAACAGGGTTCATACTGTTTTCCGGTCGACCATTTTGGGCCAGCCAACTGTTAATTAATTGGTTTCCATAATCATCTGGCAATACATCTGCCAGCAATCCAGGAAGTCCTTTAAATGTTTTAATTTCTTTTAATTCTGTGAAAGTAAAAATACGTCCACGAGCATTATTGGCAGGCATTTTTAATGGGGCTAAATCCCAGTTTTTCGCCAAGAATTTTGCCTCATATTCAAAACTAGCTACTCCCGTTTCTGTATTCCAAGCAACAGCTCCCACCGTTTCATTCCATATTTTAACAAATGCCGTTGTTATCATTACCAATCTGATTTTTTATTAGAATCATTGTCACTGTTTCTCGCTCGTTGTCTTTTTTGCTGATCTAGTTTAGCTAACTCTATAGGACTTATTTGTTCTTGTATCTTGAAAACCTCCATAATATAGAGAAGGTCTAATACTCTTAATACTTGTAGCAAGGTTGGGACTGTTATTGTTCCCCCTTTTTCTAGTAAGCTGAGTGTAGAACGGCTTATATTTGCGGCTCCGGCAACCTCTTCCTGCGTTTTGTTCTGCGATAAGCGATGGTGTTTAACAAAAGCACCGATGGTTTGTGCTAAAGCGTTATCGCTCATTGCTATCCAGTTTATGTATGATGTATCATTCATAAAGTAGTTATTTATGATTTAATGACTGATGTGTCATACAAATATAGCTAATTTTAACGAAAAACTCAATAAATAACTTTAAAAGACTATTTCATTAAGAATGTTTTGGTCTTCATCTTCATCTAAAATTTCCATCGGTACATATTCTTCACAAAAGGATTTAAATTTGTCTTCCGAATTTTTATCCCAGAAAATGATTCTTTCTTGATTTAAAAGGCCTAAAACTTTTTTACATACTGGATATGCAAATAAAACCCGCAGTATTAGTTAAGCAACATTTTTAAAATTATTTTTCTGTTTCCAGAATTCTTCTA